>NZ_BAEX01000045.1 GCF_000246945.1 Myroides injenensis M09-0166 | reverse complement strand
TTTTTTTATTATTCTGAAATAGTGATTATTCATTTGAACTATGCTCAATATTGATTTCTATAGTTCGCGAATTTCCATTTACATCAATTACAGATAAGTAATGAATTCCTTCATCTGCCATGATAGACATCTCGTGATATAAATCTGTTTCTCCTAAATAGGCATTATCTAGATACCAATAAAGTTTTTTCTCTTTATTGTTAGTAGCTGCTTTAGCAATAAAAGGTTGCAACTGAGAGTAAAAATTTTTGGTTAGATATATTTTGTCACCATGTTTTGGGTATATAAACTCCAGTAGAGATTTTGAATCATTACTTTTGCAGTCATCTCTAAACGCTGGTAGATCTATGTAATCAGAATGTGACTGTTTATAATAATATGCCATTGTAGGTGGTAAAATAAACCAAGGTTCAGTAATAATATTACCAATTGGTTCGCAACTGCTATTTACTTGATATTGCTTGGTCATATCTAAATGCACCAACTTATGATAAGTACATTGTTGTGTTTTTTTCGAACGATTCGGTACTAATGATGTTGTTATTGGACAATTTTGTCCTGCGCGTAGCCCTGTAATTTTACAGGTTTCTATTTCTTCCATTTCATCATATGGAATTTCAAACCAATCTGATCGGGGTAATATTTTAAACAAATCAAATAGTATAGGACCTGCCATACGTACACCACTTATTGAAGGTCTTCCTTCTCCAGTAGCATTCCCTACCCATATTCCAACTACATATTTTTTATTAACTCCTACAGCCCAAGCATCTCTACCTCCAAAACTTGTTCCTGTCTTCCAA
Source organism: Myroides injenensis M09-0166 (assembly GCF_000246945.1). Lineage (GTDB taxonomy): Bacteria > Bacteroidota > Bacteroidia > Flavobacteriales > Flavobacteriaceae > Flavobacterium > Flavobacterium injenense. Next base: position 26,932 of record NZ_BAEX01000045.1, on the reverse strand, counting down.
GCAATTTTAATAGCCGAGTCATAATATTGCCATGCTTCATCTCCTTCTGGGCGATTAACTAAAGTTAAGGCTTTAAACGTGCTGTAAATAGCTCCAGCACCTACTGTAGTAGATTCTAAAGTTTCATTTCCAAATTTTACTTTTTTAGTTAAATCCCAATTTAAATTTTGTATTTCATCTGTGCGATATTGCCCTTGATGGTTATTGTAATAATTTAATGTTGAAGCCATTCCACTATATGCTCTCGTTATTTCCCATAATGAACTTTCTGCTCCCCCTAATATTAGTGATAATCCATAATGATTAGGATGTTTGTTGATGCTATTAAATTTGAAATTATGTAATTGATCATAAAAACGGTAAATACCATAGTTTTGTAACATTAAAACAAATGGAATATTAAGAGATCGAAATAATGCTTCATCTGCAGTTACAGCTCCTTCATAGGAATTATTGAAATTCTGTGGTTTATAACCTGAAATAACAATTGGAATATCGGGAATCAATGATTTAGGTAATAGCTCTGCGTCATCTAGCATAGCGGCATACAAAAAAGGTTTAAGTATGCTTCCTGTACTTCGCTGCGCTTGTATAATATCTACATCTTTTTTATGGGTAGATGTAGTAGGTGAATTTCCTATATAGGTTATAATGTCTCTCGTTTCTGTATCAATTATAATAGCTGCTATATTGTGTATTTCTGATTGACTATAATTATTATAGTAATCTTTGATTATATCATTTGCTCTTTGTTGAAGATCGTATTTAACTGTTGTAACAATTCGTTTTCCAGGTGTTGATTTTGCTACTAACTGTAATAAGTGAGGAGCTATTTGTGGTAGCTCATGTGGTTTTTGAGGAAGGGGTTCTAGTAATGCTAGCTCATAAGTATTTTTATCAATGATCTTTTTAAGATAAAGTTTTTTTAATAAATTATTTCTCTTTTTTAAAAGAATTTCTTGGTTTTTACCTGGATAAATTAATCTAGGAGCATTTGGTAATACTGCTAATGTGGCACTCTCTGCCCAAGATAAATGCTCTGGAACAGTACCAAAATATCTCCATGCTGCTACATCTAGTCCAACAACATTCCCGCCAAAGGGAGCATGTGAGGTATAAAGAGATAATATTGTATTTTTACTATATCTTAATTCGAGGCGAGTAGATTGGATGGCTTCTATAAGTTTTTCGCCATAGCTTCTTTTTTGACCATCTCTAGATAATCTGATAACTTGTTGTGTTAATGTACTTCCACCTCGCGTTACTTTTTTTGCTTTTATATTAGTAAAAAATGCTTTTACTATCGATATAGGATTAATACCAAAATGGTAATAGAAATATTCATCTTCATAGGTTGTAATACATTGCTTAAACTTTTCTGGTATTGTATCAATTTGAGGAAATCGCCATTGACCATCAGATGCTATTTGTGCTCCTAAAAGTTGTCCTTTGTCACTTTCAATTACTGTAGAATATGGTTTGTTAAAAAGAGGTGTTGGCAAACAGAAATAATAGGGAATAAGAAGTAAAACTATAATTGTAATAAATAGTTTCTTCTTTTTACTCCAGTTTTTAGGGTTAAAATATTTTTTAAACTTAGTAATCATATAAAATAAAAAGAAACTGGAGATATATAATATATTTCCAGTTTCTTATAATGATGGGTTTCTTATTCCTTTATTACATCAATCCACGTTCCGCTAGTGCGGCAAGAATAACTATTGTCATACATGGCATTTGCATATACACCAGGTAAGTAATAATGACCAAGATAGGATGCGTTAAGTGATATTTTTAGAGTTTTTGAAGCTCTTGCACCTAAACTAAAATAAAATTGTGTACGATCGTCTCTTATGTCCGTATGATTAACGGAATTATTATTGCCACCAGCATCAGTATATCTTAAGTTGATAATTTCCCATCCTGATGGGATAACTTGGGTTAAAGCTATATTATTAACAGCAAAACCACTTGTATTTGTTATAGTAATATAAGCTACAAATTCTGTTCCCTGTACAATTTTAGTTGGATTAATAGTAGCACCTGTTGTCGTTTGGAAAGAAGTAGTTATGCGTAGTTTACTTTGTTCTACGATTTCTTGTCCAATAGGCAGGATACCACTAGTTATTACTTTTGCATATAAAGTACCTTTTGAATTATTTGTGACTGATATTGTATTTTTATCTGCAATAGGAGATAAGCTTATATCAGTAAAATTCTCAGAAGTCTTTATGTTCTCAACTTTATTATTCAGGTTATAAACAGCATTGATTTCATCAGAAGTCTTATTTTTAGCAATGTATTTAGACATTGCATATAGACCATAAGCTGTACTTTGTGTACTCATCCAACTATTTGAACCAAGTTCTTTTGCTAATTTATTGGCATATTCATGTGTTAACTGAGCTTTAGGATTTAATAGTAACTCAGTTTCTAATGCCATCGCTAAATTGCGTTCATAAGAGCCATAGTAATAATAATCACTTGTATGATCAGTTAATTTAATATTTGCGATAAGTTTATTTGCAGCTTCTTTTTGACCAGCTATAGCATATGCTGCTGCTAGACGAAGTTTACTATTATTTGATATACCTACTGTCTCTCTTAATCTATTCATGGCAGCTAAATCTGGACTACCAGCCAATGCTAATGTATATAAACGATAAGCTTGAGCAAAATCATTGTGATATTTAGGTTCAAATCTCCAGTTTTTTGCTTCCTTCTGTTGGTATGTTAACCAATTCGCTTTACTACCTAATGGAAGTGCATATCCTTTTCGTTCTGCCTCTAATAAGAAGTGTCCAATATAAGAAGTAGTCCAATCATCAGCATAAGATGAACTCGTCCAATATCTAAAACCTCCATTTGACATTTGTCTTTCTGCAAGTTTTGCTATGCCGGCTGAAACATTTCGTTGAATACTTGTCTTTTTTGATTCGTTTAGTTTTGTAAAATCGTCAAGATACAATTGTGGGAAAACTCCAGAAGTTATCTGTTCACTACAGCCGTGAGGATAATTTAGCAAGTATTTTAAACGAGAGGTTAAGTTAATACCAGGAAATGTAGAAAGTTCTAATGTGGCATCATTACTTCCTGGGATTCCAAATTTATTCCAATCGATAGATTTAGTATCGGATGCATCGAGTACAAGAGATTCCATTCTTACTGTTATTGGATTAGGATTAATAACATCTAATTCCACATCATAACTTGCTTTTTCTGTACCAGAAGTAGCTTCGATAGATATTTTTGAAATTCCTAGTTTTTGTAATACCTCTAAGTCAAAGTAAGCTATTTTTTCATCTGGTTCTGTGAAATTTAGCATCTGTGTATTACCACTTGTTAATTTAAACTTATCATCTGTTTTTACTTTTACCGTTACATTTTTTACATGGTTTTCCATAGCAAAAACAGTTACTGGTAAGGTGATTTTCTCTCCAGGAACAGCTCGTCTTGGCAATGATCCTAATATCATTAATGGATTATTTACTTTTACTGTCTTTTCCGAACTTCCATACGCTTGAGTATTTGCATTCGAAGCGACTACCATTACTCTGACTGAACCGATGTATTTAGGTAATTTAATAGTGTGTGTAGCTGCTTTTCCAGCTTCTAATGTAAATGGTCCCTTGAATATAACGACTGGTTTGAATCGATTTGCTTTTTTTACTTGTCCAGCTCCTAAATCTTCATCACCACCAATACTAAATATTTGATTAATGGATCCACCATAAGCTCCAATAACATCATTATACATGTCCCAAGTTCTGACACCTAGAGCTGTTTTACTATAAAAAGTATTCCATGGGTTTGGTGTTTTGAAACGCGTTAAATCTAATAAACCTTCTTCTACTATAGCAATTGTATAGGTCATTTTTTTGCCTTCTTTTTCCTGCACTTTTAATGTGAATTCTTGCTCAGGTTTTAATTTATCAGGCATTATTATTTGTGGGTCTAACTTTGTGTTTTTATCATAAACATTAATATTCTCTATTCCATACATACGAATAGGAGAATTATTAATTGTAGAAGCGTGTGGTTGTAAAGAGGTAACGTTTATATAAACGTTAGGCGACATAGAAGGTGTTGTGATAAACTCATAAGTAGTTTCACCTTCTTGTGTTTTTATCCATTCTGTTTGTACTACAGAGGTTCCACTTTCAATTGAAATTAATGCTCTGCCACCTTCACTAGATGGGAAAGATACTTTTACATGCTCACCAGTCTTATAATCTTTTTTATCAGTTGCTATAGATAAAGACGTAGCTTCTTTTCCATCGGTGTTTTTTGATTTGGCAGACCAGTAAGGCCAATCCACAAATATTTGTTCTGAGGCAATATGACCACTTTCTACATCAGTAGCTACTATTTCATATCTTCCCCAATCTTGTTCAGGTATATTTATTTTATAATTTACAGTTCCATTATGATTAGAAAGCGTTTTACTTTCAACCAAGGTATGATAGCTTGACGTACTATAATTGGAAATCCCTGAATTTCCAGAATTCCACCACCAATATCCTGTTTTTCTATATATGTCAATTTTAATCTCACCTGATTTAGGATTTCCTTGCTCATTGACTTTTACAAATGAAAGATCGATATCTTTTTCTGTTTCGTAATAGTTATATTTATTCGCTTTAGGTAATTTAATTCCCACATAAGAATCATATGGAGATAATGTAGCGGTAGAAACGTCTGTGGACATATCTCCTCCATTTTCATATACTTTTGCAGTAAAAATGGCTTTCAACATTCCTGCATTTTTAGGTTTATTAGTTAAGTTTATATTAAAACTAAATTTACCAGATTCATCTGTTCTACCCGAAAAAACGTTTATATCTTCTGCTGAATAAGAGCTAAGACTATTGTTAAAGTTGTAATTTTTATAAGCGCTAAATGTTGTGTTTTGTCTAACTAGCTTTAGGGTAACATCAGCTTTTAAATTGCGAGCAATACCACCTTGTAACCATTGTACGTCGTAATCAACTTTACTATAATTGGATCTAGTAATAGTTTTTCCTTCAATGTTGTTTTTTATTTTTAGACGATTAGGTTTAATCGTTTCAATTTTAATGGATTTATAAAATTTAACACCTCCTACATTTATTACAGCTGACCAATTACCAGTCGGAGCCTCAGTTGAAGTGTTTAATTGAAAAGTATAATGGTTGGTATTATTCTTTTTTCTAACAATTTGATCAACTAATTTTCCGTATGGATCTGACAGAGTAAGTTTGATAGGGTGATTATTAGGTATAGGATTAGCTTTGTCATCAAGTATAAAACCTATATAAATGTCATCACCAGGTCTCCACACGCCACGTTCTGAATAAATATAACCATTGATACCATTAGTTAGTGAAACTCCGTCAATGTTATAATTGCTCATCGAAAGCGCATTTGCATTATCTACTTTTAAATAAGTTGTATTACGGTCTGATTTAACAACGATAAAAGCAGGTTCTTTTTTGTTAAGGTTTAGTGATAACATTCCGAAACTATCTGTTTTCGAAGATGCAATTAATTGCTGCTGGAAAGAATAAAACTCAACTGTGGCTGCTCCAACAGGTTCAGTGGTTAATAAATTAGTAACAGCAATTGTAAAGGTATTGTCATTTCCTCTTTTAGCTATAACACCCAAGTCTGTAGCTAAAATATTTGTTTTTACTTTCCCTTTGTAGTAGTAATAAGACTTTGTACATGGATCATCTTTCTCGTCCCAATTATAGTAATAATAATAGCTTTGATTGTAGTCATCCTCATCATCGTTATAATAATTATCTTCATCAGTCGTTTCCTCATCGTTGCTGTCTTGTTCACAAGTGTACAATGAATATTCTTTTTTCATTGTAAATTCCACATGATAAATTGCACCAGGTTCTGGATTGATTAAGGTTGATAAATCTAATGCATATGAATTCCATTGCAAAAGAGCTTTAGGATTTGGATTGGTTAATTGAATAGTTGTCTCAGCAATTGGTGAAGCCACTCTATATAAAGAATAATCTCCTTCTAAAGTATTTTCTTGCAAGAATTGTAATACATTATTTTCGAATATTCTATAAACTTTTACATCAACTGCTTTAAGAGTTGTTGCTTGAAAGTTTATTTTTAGATTCTCTGAACTAGGAAGTATTGTTCCACTTTTTATTAGTTTAATATCTGGCTTTGGAACACCGAAATTTATTACTGTTTCAGTGCTCTCTGTAGTCTTTCCATTATTTATCTTTTGTATACCTGAGTAAATTTTTAAAATAACTTCATTTTTTAAAGGAACATCACTATATACTTTCAGAATGTTTCCATCGGGTGTATAAGTCAACTTATTATTTACACCTTCAAGCACAATTAAACCATCAAAGTTTTGATCTTTTTTTAATGGGTCAGAAAAATTGATCCAAAAAGATTGATCATCTGTGGGTGTCGATTGATAATTAAAAGCATAAAACTTATTTTTTTGAGGCACAGTATATGTTTCTTGTGAACGTTGATTAGCATTAATAGTTTTTCCATTAATAGCTAAAGTTAGTACACTTTCACTATCTAAGCGTTTGATTTTATTAATGATAAAGAAAAACTCTTTAGCCTCTTCATCATTGTTTGCATTAATTTGTATATCGAGTTTATCTCCATTTTGATCAGCAAGTAATACTTTTTTTACTTGGTCAGTTGTAATCCAATCACTAGCAGTGAAAGTACCATTTAAAATGTAAGTATTATCATCAATGCTTTGTAGATCGTTGAATTGCGTGGAGAAAGTTTGAGGTAAAGTCATAAAAGTAAACGTGAACTTTTGGAGTTTATCTTCTACTTCTTTCACTTTACCTAAATTGAAAGTGACTTTATATTTTTGGTCTTGTTTTAGTCTTTCACTTGGTTCAAATCTAATAACATTATTAGGCATAAAATATACCTTACCTTTAGTCTGGGGGTAAATAGAAACTATATCTTCGTCTAATTCTTGATTAACCTCCCAATTTCCAAAGTTTTCTTGGAGTACTATATCAATTGGAGCTTTAGAAGAAATGACTCCTCCTGTAAAAGAATTAATATATTCAATAAAGAGTTTAGGGTTAGATAAATTATATTCATCTTTTTTGTCTTTTTTGCATGATTGCATAATTAATGTCAAGCAGCAAAAGACATACAGTAATTTTCGAAATTTCATACTTAGCAATTTTTATTTTCTTTTTCTTGTAAAAAAGCGCTGCATTAACTCAGCACATTCATTTTCTAATATACCAGATATAACCTCTGTTTTAGGGTGTAATTGAGCTCCCATTATTTTATATCCTCTTTTTTCATCAGATGCACCAAATACAATTTTACTTATTTGGCTCCAATATAATGCCCCAGCACACATCTGACAAGGTTCTAAAGTTACGAATAAAGTGCAGTTTTTTAGATACTTAGCTCCTAAATAATTTGCTGCTGATGAAATAGCTTGCATTTCTGCATGTGCTGTGACGTCATAAAGTAGTTCAGTAAGGTTGTGACTCTTAGCTATGATTTGATTGTTTGCTACTATAATCGCACCGACTGGAATTTCACCATCTTCGTAAGCTGACTTTGCTTCATTTAACGCAATTCTCATATAGTACTCATCTGTAAAGATATCTGCCATATTTCTGTTAACATTATTAACTCTCAAAAGTAAAAACAAAATTGTAATTTTGTGGCTATTTGTTAAAAGTATGTTGAATAATATCTTACAAAACATAAAAGATACTACTGACCTGAAAAAGTTAAAATTAAAAGATTTAGATCAGGTAGTTAAAGAACTGCGCAATGCAATTATTGAAATTGTAGCATCTAAAGAAGGACATTTAGGTGCAAGTTTAGGCGTAGTTGAGCTTACTGTAGCTTTACATTATGTTTTTAATACTCCTGATGATTTACTTATATGGGATGTCGGGCACCAAGCTTATGGACATAAGTTATTAACATCAAGATATGATGTTTTTCATACGAATAGACAAAAAGATGGAATAAGTGGTTTTCCTAAACGAGAGGAGAGTGTATATGATGCTTTTGGTGTGGGGCATTCTTCTACTTCTATCTCTGCTATTTTAGGAATGGCTATTGCTTCCAAATTAAAAGGAAATACTGAGCGCCAACATATTGCTGTTATAGGGGATGCATCTATTGCTTCAGGAATGGCTTTTGAAGGTCTAAACCATGCAGGTGTAGCTGATGCAAATGTATTAATCATATTGAATGATAATGCAATAGGAATAGATCCTAGCGTAGGAGCGTTGAAAGAATATCTCTCAGCTGTTAAAATAGGTGACAATCCATTAGATAACAATATGATTAAGTCTTTACTTTTTGATTATACAGGGCCTATCGATGGACACGATTTACCAAAGTTAATTGCAGAATTAAAGAGATTAAAAAAGAAAAAAGGTCCACGATTTTTACATATTATCACCACAAAGGGTAAGGGGTTAAAGCAGGCTGAGATTAATCAAGTAAAATATCATGCTCCAGGTAAGTTTAATAAAGAAACTGGAGAGTTGATTAAAAGTACTGATGGTCTTTATCCTGCAAAGTATCAAGATGTATTTGGACATACTCTTGTAGAGTTAGCTAAAAGTAATGATAGAATTGTTGGTATCACACCAGCTATGCCTACCGGGAGTTCGTTAAAATTTTTGATGGATGTATTACCAGAAAGAGCTTTTGATGTTGGTATAGCCGAGCAACATGCAGTTACTTTGGCTGCAGGCATGGCAACGCAAGGACTAATACCATTTTGTACTATTTATTCCACCTTTTTACAGCGGGGTTATGACCAGGTTATTCACGATGTTGCTTTACAGTCTCTTCCTGTCGTTTTTTGCATAGATAGAGCTGGTTTAGTTGGCGAAGATGGTGCAACTCATCAAGGGGTTTATGATATAGCTTATCTGAATTGTATACCTAATATAATCATTGCTGCTCCAATAAATGAATGGGAACTAAGAGATTTATTATATACAGCACAATTGCAGAATACCAAACCTTTTGCTATAAGATATCCTAGAGGAAAAGGAGTGTTAAATCACGATTGGCGAAAAAGTTTTGAGAAAATTGAAATAGGAATTGTCAAAGAATTGCAAAAAGGAGATAAATTTGCAATATTATCTACTGGTACGATTGGTAATAATGTTATCAATGCTATGAAAAAATGTACAAATACTAGCTGGTCGCATTATCATTTTCTATTTGTAAAACCCTTGAATGAGGAAGTATTACATACAATATGTCAAGAGCATGAAAAGATCATTACTGTAGAGGATGGCGTTGTAATAGGAGGTTTTGGAAGCATGATTTCACAGTTTGTAGCAAAAAACTACCCTAATGTTCGTGTAGAAAATTTAGGGGTAAAAGATCAGTTTGTTGAGCATGCTACAATTGATGAACAGCAAGAATTAAATGGGATTGATACAAAAACAATTTTAAACATTATTAATAAGTAAGATTTGGAAAAGTTTACAAAAGGTTTTTTAAGTATAGTTTTTTTGACTTTGTCTATGCCATTAATGGCACAAGTAGATAAGCCAGTCACTCAAATTGAAGTCGATAATATAAAGAAAGATACTTTATTACTTCAAGAAAATCCGTTTAATCCCTTAATGGGATTTTTACCAATGGAAAACTATAGTAATAACAATATTTTTTACGGAAACAATCAAGGTGATATGCCTTATTTTAAGCCTGAAATATTTGTTAAGGCAAGTAAACCTAAGTTTTCAAAAATTAAAGTAAATTATAATCCTAATATAGATTTAAGGGTTTTGCCAGTTAATAATGAAATAGTTGGGTATTGGGAAAAAAAGAATAAACTAGGACTTGATTTTAATCAAATAGCTTTTGTTAACTGGAGTGCAGGTGGGGATAACTCTATTTCGGGTATTCTTAAAGGTGAATTTGCAAGGAAATTTATAAAAGGAAGATTGAGTTGGGACAATACGCTTAGTGTTCGTTATGGAATAAATAAACAATCTGATCGTGAATTAAGAAAAACGGATGATGTTCTTGATTTTAATTCAGTTTATGGTTATAAATCTTCGGCCATTTCAGATTGGTATTATGTAGCAAAATTAAATTTCAAAACACAATTTACTGACGGTTTTAATTATCCAAACACTGATGATCCAATATCTAGATGGATGGCACCTGCTTATTTATTTGTGGGTATTGGGGCGGAGTATATGGCGCCAAAATCGGGATTAAAATATTATATTTCACCATTGACATATAAGGCAACTTTTGTAATGGATCAAACACTTGCTGATCAAGGATCATTTGGTGTAGATGCTGCAAAGAAAGATGATTTAGGGAATATTATAAGAAAAGGTAAACGTTATAAAGCTGAAATAGGTTTCCAGTTAAGTAATGAATGGAAAAAGGAAATCTTCAAGAATATCTTCTTAGAACATAAGTTAACTTTGTATAGTGACTATGTAGATCGTTTCGGAAATATTGATGTAAATTGGGAGTTAAAGATTGATTTAAAAGTGAATGATTACGTACGTGCAAATGTAGGTACTTATTTACTCTATGATGATAATATCAAAAACAAAGTGGAGCGTAATGGTGTTCAGGTGATGGAAGGCCCTAAAGTTCAGTTTAAACAAACTTTAGGAGTTGGTCTAGTTTACTCCTTTTAAAAATAATAATTATGAGTAGATACATTATAATAACTATCTTTTTTTTATGTAGCTTTTTTAGTCATTCCTACGCTCAGGAAAGTAATAGTGTAGAAGCTATAATAAATGATTCTATAAAGAATTTAGATCTCAAATATAGAGAAGATCAATTTTATTTTGGTGTAACTCATACCTTATTACAAGATAAACCAACGGGTTTTTCGCCTAATTCTTTTTCCATAGGGGTGAATATGGGGTTTTTAAGAGACTTTCCTATAAATGAAAGCCGCACTATCGCAATAGCACCAGGAGTAGGATATTCATATTTGAATCTTAGAGGAAATCTTGGTCTTAATATAGATGATCAACACATGATCTTAGATAAGTACAAAAAAAGCGCACTATCTCTTCATGCCATAGATATACCCATTGAACTTAGATGGCGTAATTCAACTCCTGAAAGTCATAAGTTTTGGCGCGTCTATCTTGGTTTTAAAGCTAGCTATATCTTTTCTGATAGGATGAAAACAAAAACCTCTGAATATTCTACTATTTATAGAAATGATGAAAACATCAATAAATGGTTATATGGTGTTTATGCCTCAATTGGATTTAACACATGGAATTTCTATATGTATTATGGGTTAAATAATGTTTATAAAAAAGATGTTATTATAGGAGATAGTCAGCGTTTACGCTTGCTAAATGTAGGATTAATGTTTTATATTCTTTAGCGGCTTATTACTGAATAAAATAGAAAAAAAGCTGAGGTAAGCATCCACATAATGCTCCTAAAATAATTTCTGTAGAGGTGTGTGCCTTTACAAACAATCTCTGACTAGCTACAATCCCTGTTATTAATACTAACCCAATTAAAAGTATAAGATTTGGTGTTTGATACTTTATCATCATATAAACAACAAATGAGATACTTGATAGTAGTAAAGCTATATGAGCACTTGCCTTTTTCTTTAAGAAGATAAATAGGAGTAAGAGGATGTAGGTATATATTAATCCCCATATATATACTTTTAGTTCATATGCACTATTATTATATAAAATAAAGTCTTTTAAAGTTATTAATAAGAAGACATTGATAAAAAAAGGAATAATACGTTCCTTAGGCTTATCCACCATTATACTTGAGTTTAAGATTCTCAGAGATTTTAAGAGAATATAAATAGAGATAGGTATGAATAGTGTTATTATGCTAAATTGACTTAATATTACTGCTATTTCTAAGCGATTAAAGTAATAGTGCGTGAAGTAGAAATACAGCAATACTGTGATCAAGGGTACTATGATCGGATGAAAGACAATCGAAATGATGGGAAATAGCCTTTTCATACGACTAATTTTTAATAGTAATTAAATACGTTTACGCATACGTGCAACTGGAATATCTAATTGCTCTCTATATTTTGCTACAGTACGACGAGCAATAGGATAGCCCTTTTCTTTTAAAATTTCAGCTAGTTTATCGTCTGGATAAGGTTTTCTTTTATCTTCTTCTGTTATTATATTTTCTAATATCTTTTTAACTTCAATAGTAGAAACCTCTTCTCCTTGATCATTTATCATTGCTTCAGAAAAGAAATCTTTTATTAGTTTAGTACCATATGGAGTTTCTACATATTTGCTATTAGCTACTCGCGATACTGTTGAAATATCTAAACCTATAACCTCTGCAATATCTTTTAATATCATTGGTTTTAATTTAGTTTCATCTCCTGTTAAAAAGTAATTGTATTGATAATCCATGATTGCATGCATAGTAACAAAGAGAGTCTCTTGGCGTTGTTTTATCGCGTCAATAAACCATTTAGCGCCATCCAATTTTTGTTTAATGAATTGCACTGCATCTTTTTGCGAATTATTATTTGCAGAGTCTTTATAAGTCTGCAACATATCTTGATAATCTTTAGAAACGTGTAATTCTGGAGCATTTCTTCCATTTAAATGAAGCTCTAACTCCCCATCAACTATTTTTATTGTAAAATCAGGAATAACATGTTCTACTATTTTAGTATTACCTACATATGCACTTCCAGGTTTAGGATTTAGTTTTTCTATCTCATCAATAGCAGAACGTAATTCTTCTTTAGTAATCCCATATTTTTGCAATAACTTATCATAATGTTTTTTAGTAAAAGCATCGAATTGATGTTCAATGATATTTATTGCTAACTCAGTACTAGAAGTAGGTGTTTTATGTTTCAGTTGTAATAATAAACATTCTTGTAAATTTCGAGCACCAACACCAGAAGGCTCTAAATCTTGTACTATGGTAAGAATTTTTTCAACTGTAGCTTCATTGGTATATATTCCTTGGGTAAATGCTAAATCATCAACAATATCTTGTATATCTCTTCTTAAATAGCCCATATCGTCTACACTTCCAACAAGAAATTCTGCAATAGCTTTATCTTCGTCATTTAACATGAAAGTATTTAGCTGATTGATTAGATCTTGATGAAAGCTCTCAAATGCTATAATCGGCGATTCATAATCATCGTCATCTTTACTATAATTATTAGCTTGTAACTTGTAATCTGGCGTTTCATCGTCGCTTAAATATTCATCTATATTGATATCTTCTGCTTCAATCCTTTCGTTATCATAATCATCATAAGGATCTTCATACTCTTCTACTTCATTATTAGTATCAGTTTCTTTACCACTTTCTAAAGCAGGATTCTCAATAAGTTCTTCTTTTAGCCTTTGTTCAAAGGCCAAAGTAGGCAACTGAATAAGTTTCATCAACTGAATTTGTTGAGGAGAAAGCTTTTGTGATAATTTTAGTTGAAGACTTTGTTTAAGCATTATTATGAAATTTTTACCAATAAAAAAATGTTTACTTTATGACATTTCCTTTCTTCAAAAATAAGAAAAAAATGTCATAAAGTAAACATTATATAAGAGTTTAAATCGCTTTAAAACTCTGCGTTTTGTGGAGTTCTAGGGAATGGTATTACATCTCTAATATTTGTCATACCTGTTGTAAATAGAACTAATCTTTCAAATCCTAAGCCAAAACCACTATGTGGTGCAGTTCCAAATTTTCTAGTATCTAAATACCACCATAGTTCTTCTTCATCGATACCAAGTTTCTTCATTTTCTCAAGTAACACATCATATCGCTCTTCTCTTTCTGAACCTCCTACGATTTCACCAATTCCTGGGAATAAAATATCCATCGCTCTTACAGTTTTTTCATCTTCATTTAATCTCATATAGAACGCTTTAATTTCAGCAGGATAATCAAATAAGATTACTGGGCATTTAAAGTGTTTTTCTACTAGATAACGTTCATGCTCACTTTGTAAGTCTGCTCCCCATTCGTCAATAACGTATTTAAATTTTTTATTTTTATTTGGTTTGCAGTTTCTTAAAATATCAATCGCTTCTGTATAGCTTACACGTTTGAAGTTATTGTCTATTACGAATTGTAATTTTTCTAATAAAGACATTTCACTTCTTTCCGCCATAGGTTTGTTTTTTTCTTCCTCTTTTAAGCGTTTATCTAAAAAGATTAAGTCATCTTCACATTTTTCTAATGTATAGCGTAATACAGATTTAATAAAATCTTCTGCTAAATCCATGTTGTCATCCAAGTCGTTAAAAGCAACTTCAGGTTCGATCATCCAAAACTCTGCTAAGTGACGCGACGTGTTTGAATTTTCTGCACGGAATGTCGGTCCAAAAGTATAAACTGACCCTAATGCCATTGCATATGTTTCAGCTTCTAACTGACCAGAAACTGTTAAGTTGGTAGTCTTTCCAAAGAAATCTTCTTTAGTATCTACTTCACCTTGTTCATTTTTAGGAAGGTTATTTAAGTCTAAAGCCGTTACTCTGAACATTTCTCCGGCACCTTCTGCGTCAGATCCTGTAATGATAGGAGCATTGAAATAGAAGAAACCATTATCTTGAAAATATTTATGTACAGCAAATGCTAATGTACTACGTACACGCATAATTGCTCCAAACATATTTGTTCTAATTCTTAAGTGAGCATTTTCACGCAAAAATTCAAGTGAATGCTTTTTAGGTTGTATAGGATACTCCTCAGGATTAGCTTCACCATAAACCTTTAATTTAGAAACTTGAATTTCTACATTTTGACCAGCTCCTTTGCTTTCTACTAATGTTCCTGTGATAGATAATGCTGATCCTGTGTGAATTTTCTTTAATAATTCTGCTGGAAATTTTTCCAAATCAAGGACGCACTGAATATTATTGATAGTAGAACCATCATTCAAAGCAATAAACTGATTGTTTCTAAAGGTTTTTACCCATCCTTTTGCTTTTACTTCATGCAGAAGGTTCTTCCCCGTTAGAAGATCTATAATTTTCGTATGTTTCATTGTGAATTATATTTTAATCAATATATCTATCTAGATAATAGGTGCAAATTTAGTAAAATTCTATTGATTATTGAAGCCTAATATATAACATATAGAGTAACTACTACTTATTACGGAAATGAAATATTGTGTTTAATGAAAACTATATTATTTTACAGTCTTATTTGTATTTGATGATCAAAAAAAAGCAACCTATTTTATGGTTGCTTTTATGTTTCTTACTTATTTTCTTTTTTCTTTTTGTTAATTCTTTCTTCTGCTTTTTGCATTGCAGCATGTTGTGGAGTAATATTTTTTTCTTTTGCATGATGCAATACTTCTAGGGCAGTATTGTATATATTTTCTGTTCTTTTTAAAGCTTCATCTTGTCCATAGTTTACAATCTCACCAAAGACATTAATTATTCCTCCTGCATTAATTAGAAAGTCTGGCGCATATACGATACCTCTATCTTTTAATATTTTACCATGTACGTTTTCTACGGCTAACTGATTATTTGCTGCTCCAGCAATTACTCCTGCTTTTATTTTATTTACAGTGTCATCGTTAATCGTTGCTCCTAAAGCACAAGGTGCATAAATATCCATTTCCTCAGCATATAAATCATTACCAGTATAAATTTTGGCATTGTATTTTTTAGCTACTTCTTCTAATTTTTCTTTATTAATATCTGTGATTGTTACAATAGCTCCATTCTCTGTCAAATGTTTTACTAATGTTTCTCCCACATTACCGATACCTTGAACAAAAACTTTTTTACCTTCTAGATTATCAGAACCATATTTGTAATTTGCCGCAGCTTTAAGCCCCATAAATACTCCATAAGCAGTCACAGGAGAAGGATTACCCGAACCTCCAAGTTCTTTTGAAATACCAGTAACGTGTTTTGTGATTGTATGAATTAGATCCATATCTTCGGTTGTCGAACCTACGTCTTCAGCAGTGATATATCTACCACTTAAAGAATCAACATATTTTGCAAATGCCTTGATCATTTCTGGAGTTTTATCTTTTTTAGAATCTCCAATGATTACCGCCTTTCCACCACCTAAATCTAAACCAGATATAGCCGATTTATAGGTCATCCCTCTTGATAATCGTAAGACATCATTTAAAGCTTCCCATTCTGATTGATAATTCCACATTCTTGTTCCTCCTAACGCTGGTCCTAATGTAGTATCATGTATACCGATGATGGCTTTTAATCCAGATTCTTTATCATGACAAAAAACAATTTGTTCGTGATTATCAAAAGATTGTTGTCCGAATACAGGATTTGTTTTTTGTAGTTCTTCGAGTGTATAAGTTTTTGTAGTCATATCATTTATGATATTATGGATTAATAATACTCATAAAATTAAGTAAACTTATTGAACTACAATATGATAAAAGTTAAGTTTTGAAGATAGATAAAAAAAAATCCGCATTACTGCGGATTCTTTAAACTTTAAGAATTTCTGCCTCTTTAACAGCAAAAATTTCATCTATTTTCTTGATGTAATTATCAGTTAATTTTTGTATTCTGTCCTCTGCATCTTTACAAATATCTTCTGAAACACCATTTTTTTCTTCTTTTTTGATATCGTTGTTAGCATCTTTTCTAACGTTTCTAATACCAATTTTAGCATCTTCTGCTTCAGATTTGGCTTGTTTTACCAATTCTTTACGTCTTTCCTCTGTTAATGGCGGAATATTAATGATAATATTTTCCCCATTATTCATTGGGTTTAGACCTAAATTAGCTATTAAAATGGCTTTCTCAATTGGCTGAATCATGTTTTTTTCCCATGGCGTAACAGAGATTGTTCTAGCATCAGGAACATTAACGTTTGCCACTTGAGATAATGGCGTTTGAGAACCGTAGTAATCTACGAATACTCCACCAAGCATTTGAGGATTCGCTTTTCCAGCGCGAATATTCAAAAGAGATTTTTCTAAGTGAGCAATTGATCCATTCATTGACTCTCTTGCTGTTTCGATAATTAAGTCGATTTCTTCTGTCATAGTAATAATTAATTAATATTTACTGATACAGTTGTTCCTACAGTATCGTTTCCTTCGCAAACTTTTAGTAAATTATCTTTTTTATTCATGTCAAATACAACAATAGGTAATTCATTTTCTCTACTTAAGGTAAAGGCAGTTGTATCCATTACATTTAATCCTTTTGTCAAAACATCTGAAAATGTTATTTTCTCAAATTTAATTGCTTCTGGATCTTTTTCAGGGTCTGCAGTATAAACACCATCTACTCGTGTACCTTTTAAAATAACATCTGCATTAATTTCTACTCCTCTTAGTACAGCAGCAGTGTCAGTGGTGAAATATGGGTTTCCTGTTCCTGCTCCAAAAATTACAATTCTACCTTTTTCAAGATGGCGTACCGCTCTTCTTTTAATATAAGGTTCTGCAACAGCTTCAATTTTTAGGGCTGTTTGTAATCTTGTTAGCATACCGTTGTCCTCTAATGCCCCTTGTAAAGCCATTCCGTTAATTACGGTAGCTAACATTCCCATGTAATCACCTTGAACGCGATCCATTCCTACATTGGCACCTGCAACTCCTCTAAAAATATTTCCTCCACCAATAACAATTGCAATTTCAACGCCTAAATTGTGAATTTTCTTAATCTCAGCAGCATATTCTGCTAATTTTTTAGGATCTATACCATATTGTTGATCCCCCATCAGAGCTTCTCCACTTAATTTTAGTAGAATTCTTTTGTATTTCATCGAAAGATATTTTTAAAGTTTTGCAAATATAGAGATTATATCATACTATTAAATAGCTTTTGTGAATTTATCTTGGTTTTGAAGATATGAATCTTTGGTTGCTTCATATCCTATTTCAAAAATTTTATCCATTTTTAATTTATTTCGTTCAAAAGTAGAATATTTTGTAAGTTCATGTGGCTCAATTAACCAATCACAAATTGTGCTTTGTTGTATATTGTTCATGGCAGTCATTAAATCATAAGCTCTTAAAGTAACTGCTCTTATCGAAGTTAGCTCTTCCTGATTCACTGTCTGCAAGGGACATACATTTACACCTATTATAAAATCACAATTATTTTTAAGTATTTTCGTTGGGAAATTATTGATTATTCCACCATCACTGAATATCATGCCATCAATTTCATAAGGGGAAAAAATGCCTGGAAAGGCACTAGATGCAAGAATTGCATCTGCTATTTTTGTGTTTTTATCGAAAAAGTGTAATGTACCTTTTGATATATCAGTTGCTGTAATATGAATTGGTATTTTTAAATCGCCTAAAGTTTTATTGGCAAAAACTTTATTTAAGTATTTATCAAAAGCATTTACGTCTATTAGTCCAGCTTTTTTAAGAGTGAAGTGCTGCCAATTAAAGAGATTAACCGATTTGAAAAAATCCAACATTTCTTTTGGATCCATTCCGATTGCATACAGGCACGAAACAATAGATCCAGCACTAGTACCTGCTATCTCTTTAGGTTGAATATTATTCTCATTTAAAAATTGTAATGCACCTGCATGGGCTAATCCTCTATAACCACCTCCCGATAGTGCAAGCCCAATGGTCTCTTTATTCATAGCCTCTTTACTTGAATTGATTAATGTAAAAACTGTATATTTGGTTTAACAAACAATAAATTTACACAAAATGACACAGATAGAACTAGGAACTTTAAATAAAAGTTTTAGGTATGATGATTTTCGTGCTTTCGTTACTGAGGCTTTAGAAAAAGATAGCAGCATTTTAGGATTAGATGAAGGATATTTAAAATATGCAGAATTAAATGAAGCAAGACTACATAGATTAGATAAGACTCTGAAAGTAGATGAGACTTTTGCTACAGCATTAAAAGATTTAAATAAAGAATATATTTGGATTGTTATCTCTGAAAGCTGGTGTGGTGATGCGGCTCAATCCGTTCCTATGCTTAATAAATTAGCTTCAGTTGGAGATAAGATTGAGATGTTAATCGTACTGAGAGACCAGAATTTAGAATTGATGGATCAATTCTTAACGAATGGGGGACGTGCTATCCCTAAGTTAATAATAGTAGAAAAAGCTACCAATAAAATTGTAGGTGATTGGGGACCTAGACCAAAAGGCGCTCGTGAATTAGTAGAGTCTTATAAAGCTGAAAATGGTAAATTTGATGAAACAGGAGCAATTGAATTACAAAAATGGTATGCTAAAAATAAGGGCTTTGAAGTTCAACAGGAAGTAGTAGACTTAATGTTATCAATCGATAAGTAATCATTATAAAGTAAAAAAGCTAAATAGAGTCTAATTAAATCTATTTAGCTTTTTTTTTGCTGTTAATTATTTTTGGATAATTCCTAGCATTGTAATTTTACTAGACAAAGTCATTCCTGCGGGATTACAACCAGGAAGACCTTCTGGTATTGGTTGGTTTAGCTTTTCAAAATATTCTACCCATACTGGGAAATAATCTTCAGTATGTTTTGATTTATAAGTCATTGGGTATAAGTAGAAAAAACCACTTCCTTTATTAGCATATTTAAAAGCTTCGTACAATAATTCAGAACAATAAAATTTACCATTATTTAGCAAATAGTTCTCATCATATGGCTTGCCTACTTGTAAAAGACTGTACTCTTTTGCTTTTGGTATTAACTTTTGGAATTTAGGATTTAGCCTACCTAGATACATTGATGTATTTGTCTTACTTAAAAAATCACTTAGAGGAGTGATACACACATTGGGAAAAGTAGCTTCGATCACTTGTAATTCTCCTTCATGTTCTATGACCATCCCTACATGGTTAAAATTTAGATCATCATAACCGATTGTAACTTCATTAATAGCATCACACAGTGGACCACATTGTAAATTTTGGAAAATTAAGTCCCCTTCCTGGAATTCTGTTTTTTGAGCAAATATGCTTGTCGATATTAAAATAAGTAAAAAAAATATCTTTTTCATTTTGATAGTTTTGAGGAGCTAATATAGTAGTTATGTATGCTACTTACAATTCTAAGCTTATAAAATTTCAATATTTTAGAGTTGATATTCTTTAGTGTAAACTAGGCTATTTTTATATTTGGATAGGGAATAAAATCTTTTTATTTATCAAAGTCATCTTGACTTTTTAGTTTTATGAGATTTCTTTATCTCTAAATAAATATTTTTATATGCTCCTGTGAATCAAAATATGTATCAGCATTAGTTAAAGGATTAATTATGTCTTCAGAATAAATTTATTTATCAAATAGATCCTTTATATATCAATAGGTTAGGAGGTTTTCTATAAATGCTTTAATCATCTGAGGAGAACAAAAAAAAACACCTCACTTTTTTTGAACTCTAAAAAACATATCTTATTAAAATACAGTACTTTATCTTAAAAATGGTTTATAGAGCTAAAATTGGGATGCTTGCTAAAGCTAGTGTTCATAAGCATTAGAGCTAAATCCTTCAACACTTCTTCAACACTTCCCCATGATTGCTCTATATAGAGGGCTATTTGTTGAAGGAGTCTTGAAGAACTGTTGAAGCATTGTTGAAAAAATCATTTACTCTATAGTTATAAAGGCATACATGGAATACTAGATTCCACGAACCATTTAAGGTATTTCAATTCAAAACGATTTTTAAATGGTTTATTTTTAAACTTTTTAAAAGTAAAATGGCTGTAATAAGATTTGCTTTACTAAGTATTTACTTAGCTTCCCTATTTTTTGAATTTATGAATCTTAAGTTCTATTACATTTGTTACAGAAGCTAATAATTATATGAATCATGATGAAGCGAATAGTATTTAATAATACATTTCTCTTACTTTTTCTCTATTTTTTAATTATCATTAAATTAGTTTCATGTGAATCTAAAAATGATAATAGTAAAGGAAATAGTGAAAGCGATACAATAGATACATTGCAAAACGAGATTAGGAATGATAGTTTTATTAATACTCCTTTTTTGGTAGAAGGGAATGATCAAATTGGTAATAAATACAAGGGTAAAATATACTTTAGAAATGACAATGGGGCTGGCTATCTGTGGAATGATAGCATTGATAAAATATATATAGATGTAAAAAGATCAATCGATGGAGGCTTTGAAGCGATAGATAGTGGAGGTAATCACTATGATTTACTACAAGTAGTAAAAACTTCTGATATTTGGTGACGAACTTAGAAAATGGTATATAATTGCTAATATACTTTTTAGAATATACGAAAGAAAGGGGAGGAGTCAATTAAATTTGACTCCTCCCCTTTAATATATATTAGACACAGTATAAATCAGTTTTCTGTGCTATTTTCTTTTTTTATATTGATTTCAAAATCATCTAAATTAATTGCATTAGCAACATCATAATCTCCTATTTTAGTTCTTCTAAGCGCACTTAAATGTCCTCCTGAATTTATCTTCTGACCAAAGTCAAATGCTAGAGATCTAATATAGGTACCTTTTGAACAAATTACGCGAAAATCAATATTGGGTAAATCAATCTTGGTAAGTTCAAATTCACTAATAGTAATTGAACGCAACGCAATTTCGACCTCTTCTCCTTTTCTTGCATGTTCATAAAGTCTTTTACCATCTTTCTTTAATGCTGAAAATATGGGTGGTTTTTGTTGAGTTTCACCTAAAAAAGATTTTCTAGTATTGTCTAATAGAATATCATTGATATGGTCTATAGGAAAAGTTTGGTCAATTTCAGTTTCTAAATCGTATGACGGTGTTGTAGCGCCTACTGTAATCGTCCCTGTGTATTCCTTTACTTGTCCCTGTAAGTCACTTATTTGCTTAGTAGCTTTTCCAGTACATACGATAAGTAATCCTGATGCCAATGGATCTAATGTTCCAGCATGGCCAACTTTAATTTTCTTTAAGCCTAGTTCTTTTTTCAATAGCCATTTTATTTTATTAACAGCTTGAAATGAGGACCAATGTAATGGTTTGTCAATTAATAGTATTTGACCTTGTTGAAACGCTTCAGCGGTGTAGTTTATCATTATTGCTTAATATATCCAAAATAAAATAATAGTATAGCTCCTGCTATAATTCGATAGTATCCCCAAGGTTTAAAACCGTATTTTTTAATTACTCCAATAAAGAATTTAATTGCTATGATGGATACGATAAAAGCTATAACATTTCCTAAAAGAAATAACTTTAAATTATCTGAGTTTTCAAGTAGTAATTCATAACCTATTTTTCCTGACTCATATTTTTTTAATACAATTGAATATACTGTTACAGCAGCCATAGTAGGAACTGCTAAGAAAAAAGAAAACTCTGCAGCCACTTGTCTTGAAAGCCCTTGTTGCATACCTCCAATAATAGATGCAGCAGATCTACTCGTACCAGGCATCATAGCTAAACATTGCCAAAAACCAATAGCAACAGCTTGTTTTACAGTAATATCTTCTTCTTTAAGTGTTTTAGGATGTTTGAAATACTTATCAATAAAAATTAATACAACTCCACCGACAATAAGCATAATTGCTATGTAAATAGTTGCACCAAGGACTTGATCAATTGCTTCGTCAAAAAGTTTTCCAAGTACTAAAGCAGGTATAACTGCGAAGACTAGTTTTTTGTAGAAGTTTAATTTACTGAAATCAAAAAACTTTCTCCAATATAGAGCTACCACAGCTAATATTGCACCAAACTGAATTGCAGTTTGAAAGAGTTTTACAAAGTCATCTTCTTGAATTCCGTAATAAGAACTTACAAAGATCATATGAGCGGTTGAAGAAACTGGTAGATATTCAGTTAGTCCTTCTACAATAGCTAGAAGGATGGCTTGTATTAAATCCATTGATTATGTTTTATAGTAAATATTTATTTTTTAAAGATTGAATAAATAGCAACTCCAATTCCTACAAAGAATAGCGTAGGAGCTAAATGTATTCTACGAAAACTGTAGATAGCTTCATTAAATTGAGTAGGATCATCATTTGAGGCACCAGACATTAAGATAAAGCTTAATGCTATAATTAGCAGGCTAATTATTAGCCATATGTAGTTCTGTTTTGTGAATAAAAACGTATTCTTATCTTGTTCTTTCATAATATATCTTAATATAAATCGTCAGATTTAAGGTTTAAAAATCGTTGTGTTGCAAAGTAAGTACTAATATTAGTAATAATTATTCCTGCTAATAATAATCCACAAGAAACAATTGCTAAAGGCATATAGTTTGTAGTAGGATCAAGTTCTAAATCAGGGAATTTATTATCTATATAAAAGACAATTGCTATAATTGCTACAATAGCTAGTAATGAAGCTATAATACCAAGTTTCATATTGTGAAATATGAACGGTCTGCGTATGAATCGCTTAGTAGCACCTACCATTTGCATGGTTTTTATTGTAAAGCGGCTAGAATAAATTAATAGACGTAATGAACTATTAATTAATAGCATGGCTATTATAGCAAATATTGCTGTTACGATAAGTACCCATGTTGTAATACGGTCAATATTTTCATTAACCAAATCAACTAATTGTTTGTCATATGAAATTTCGCTAATACTTGTAGTTTTAGTAAAGTCTTTTTCTATAAATGCAATACTATCTTTAACGACATAGTCTGCTTTTAGATGCAGATCAAAGGAATCTTGTAGTGGATTAAACCCTAAGAATTCTAAAAAGTTTTCACCTAAATCTTGTTGATGTTTTTCTGCTGCTTCTTCTTTTGATATGTATTTATAATCCTTGACAAAATTTGCTTTTGCTAGTTTTTTATCAAAATTATCAATATCTGACTTTGTAGCATTTTTATTAAAAAAAATGGTCATTGGAATACTCTCTCTGAAATTTTCAGATATCTTTCTAGCATTAATAACAAAGATACTCAGCGAACCGAGTAAAAATAAAACTAGGAAAATACTGAATATTACAGAAAAATAAGATGAGATCAATTTTCTCTTTTGATATTTTTCATATGACGTTGCCATAGGTATCTTTTTAAGCGTGTAAAAATAACAAACAAAAATGTTTTTCTATGATTATAACGATTAAAGTTTTCTAATTGTTATAAATATAGTTTATTTTTGCGTGAATAGGGATATAATATCGACTTTTGTCGATTAAAGATTTTTTGTAAAAACTACTTATTATAATTGAATAGCATGAAGTATAATCCAAATGAAATTGAGGCCAAATGGCAAAAATTTTGGAAAGAGAACCAAACTTTTAAAACTGATAATAATTCAGAAAAGCCAAAATATTATGTGTTAGATATGTTTCCTTATCCTTCTGGAGCAGGTCTGCACGTAGGTCACCCACTGGGATATATTGCCTCAGATATTTTTGCTCGTTATAAACGTCATCAAGGGTTTAATGTTTTACATCCGCAAGGGTATGATAGTTTTGGACTACCTGCTGAACAATATGCTATTCAAACAGGTCAACATCCAGCAATCACAACAGAAGAAAATATTGCACGCTATCGCGAACAATTAGATCGTATAGGTTTTTCATTTGATTGGAACAGAGAAGTGAGAACATCTAATGCGGATTATTATAAACATACTCAATGGATTTTTATTCAATTATTTAATTCATGGTATAATAAAGAAACTGACAAAGCGGAATCTATAACAACTTTAGTATCTAAATTTGATAAAGAAGGTAATTTAAATGTTGTAGCTGTTTGTGATGATAACATTCCTGTATTTACTGCTGAGCAATGGAAATCGTATTCTGATGAGGAAAAGGAGAAAATGCTTTTGAAGTATAGAATGACTTATTTGGCTGAGACAGAAGTTAACTGGTGTCCTGCTTTAGGAACAGTGTTAGCAAATGATGAGATTAAAGATGGTTTGTCAGAACGTGGAGGACATCCTGTAGTTAGAAAAAAGATGAAGCAATGGAGTATGCGCATTTCTGCGTATGCTGAACGATTGTTACAAGGATTAGAGGATATTGACTGGACGGAGAGTTTGAAAGAAAGTCAACGTAATTGGATTGGTAAGTCGGTAGGAGCTTCAATCGTTTTTAATGTAAAAGATCACGATGATACTATAGAAGTATTTACCACTAGACCTGACACAATTTTTGGTGTAAGTTTTATGACCCTTGCTCCAGAACATGATTTAGTGTCGAAAATTACTACTCCCGAACAGAAAGAAAAAATTGCTGCATATATTGACGCTACTTCTAAAAGAAGTGAGAGAGAGAGAATGGCAGATGTGAAAACTATATCAGGTGTATTCACTGGTGCATATGCAATTCATCCTTTTACAAAAGAACCAATAGAGATTTGGATTGGTGATTATGTTTTGGCAGGCTATGGTACTGGTGCAGTAATGGCCGTTCCTAGCGGAGATTCTCGTGATTATGCTTTTGCTAAACATTTTGATATAAAAATCAAAAACATATTTGATAAAGATATAAGTGAAGAAGCTTTTACAGAGAAAGAAGGCTTTGTTCTAAAAGATTCTGATTTTCTAAATGGATTAGATTATAAAGAAGCTACTATTAAAGCTATTGAGGCTTTAGTGGAATTGGGGCAAGGAAAAGGGAAAGTGAATTATAGATTAAGAGATGCGGTATTCTCACGACAAAGATATTGGGGAGAGCCATTCCCAGTATATTATGTGAATGGATTGCCTAAAATGATTGATAGTAAGTATTTGCCAATTGTTTTACCAGAGGTTGAAAAATATTTGCCAACAGAGGATGGGCAACCACCTCTAGGAAATGCAAATATTTGGGCTTGGGATACTGTTAATAATAAAGTTGTAGCAAACGAAAAGATTGATAATAAAACTATCTTTCCTATCGAGCTCAATACTATGCCAGGATGGGCAGGGTCATCATGGTATTGGATGCGCTATATGGATCCATCAAATGAAAGTGAAATTGCTGCACAAGATGCTTTGAAATATTGGCAGAATGTTGACTTATATATAGGAGGAAGTGAGCACGCGACAGGACATTTATTGTATAGTCGTTTTTGGAATAAGTTTTTAAAAGATCTTGGCGTAGCACCTACAGAAGAGCCTTTTAAAAAATTGATTAATCAAGGAATGATTTTAGGTACATCTGCTTTCGTATACCGAATTGAAGGTACCAATACATTTATTTCTAAAGATATGATAAAAGACGAGAAGGTACAGCAACTATATGCTTATGTAGGGTTGGTTAATTCATCGTCAGAGTTGGATACTGTGGCATTTAAGAAATGGAGACCAGATTATGAAAATGCTGAGTTTATTTTAAATCCTAGTGGGAAATATATCGTAGGGCATGAAGTGGAAAAAATGTCTAAATCTTATTATAATGTTGTAAACCCTGATGATATTTGTAATGAATATGGGGCAGATACTTTGCGTTTATATGAGATGTTTTTAGGTCCTTTAGAGCAAGCTAAGCCTTGGAATACTGCTGGTATTTCTGGAGTTGCTGGTTTCTTGAAAAAACTTTGGAGATTATATGCTGATGACAATGGTTTAGTAATAACAGATGAGGAACCTACTAAGGAAATGTATAAATCACTTCATAAAACTATCAAAAAAGTTGTTGAAGATATCGAAGGTTTTTCATTTAACACATCTGTATCTCAATTCATGATTTGTGTAAACGAATTAGGGCAACAAAAATGTCATCATAGAGCAATTCTAGAGCCTTTAGCAATAGTGATATCTCCCTATGCTCCTCATATTGCAGAAGAACTTTGGTCGATGTTAGGGCATGAAAGTTCTATATCTCAGGAGTCGTTTCCTGAATTTAAAGCTGAATTTTTAGTAGAAAGTTCAAAGGAGTATCCAGTTTCTTTTAATGGAAAGATGAGATTTAAGATTGAATTGCCACTTGATTTGAGTGAAGAAGAAATAAAGAAAATTATTCTAGATGATGAGCGTACACAAGCTCAACTAAATGGTAGAGAACCTAAAAAACTAATTGTGGTACCTGGTAAAATTATTAATATTGTTGGGTAACAATCATTCATAAAAA
>NZ_BAEX01000046.1 GCF_000246945.1 Myroides injenensis M09-0166 | reverse complement strand
TTTTTTTGTTTTCATTCTTTATTATTTTACCCATATTCGACTCCGCTGCAAGCCCCAGTACTACTGGGAAAAACTCCTATTTATTGCTCCATTTACTACATAAAATTTAATGCTTAGCACTACAACAAATTAAACTTCTACTACCTTCTAAGCCCAGTAAAATAAGGTCTTGAGGCTATATCCTTCAACAACTCTTCAACATTCCTTCAACAATCCCTTATAAAACGGGGCTTTTGTTGAAGCACTGTTGAAGGAATGTTGAAGCACTGTTGAAGATTTTTATATTAAGAGAGTATTAGTTATGTACTCATCCCTCCTTATTACAAAGAAGTGGATAGAGACTTTTTCTCACCAATGATTTTTTTAAATAAAAAGCAACGAAATGCCATAGTGATACTTGCATTAAAAAAGTATAATGTGAAATACACTATATTTTAATATCTGCCCTATTAATTAAAATGAAGTTTTAAAAACTATATTTGAAAGATAATAGTATCTCTATAGCTCATTACATTAGATGTAATAATCATTTACAGTGATGATACCAGCTCGTATTGCATATCGAGTAGCATCATGCACATTATTTACTTCTAATTTTTTAAAGATATTTTTGCGATGTGTAATTACTGTATGAATACTTATATTTCTATCTGCAGCAATTTCCTTAGTCATTTTTCCAGAAGCAACTTCCTTTAAGATTTCCCTTTCAGCATTTGTTAAGATATTATCTACCTTATTGATTGAGTTTTGATGCTCTTCTAAAATTTTTTGAACTGCTGCTGTAAGATAAATCCCCCCATTCATTATTATTTCCAATCCTTTGCGTACGCTTTCTAATGAATCATTTTTGAAAATAACACTAAATTTAATTTGCTTAAACTGTAAAATCTTACGCAGCCAAGCTTCATTTATTTCATCAAATAATACTACCCAAGAAGAATTGGTATATTGATTCTGTAAATCTAGAATTTGATCAATTTGTTGTTCGAGGTTATAAGATCGTGGATTGATTAACAATAATGATTGGTCACACTTAGTCAATACACTTTTTAAATCATATATACTCTCTACTTCATTAAACTTCATTCCTTCATTACCTATTTCAAATAAAAGATTTTTAAAAGCATATTTAGTTAACTCTTGCTGATCGCAAATTACCACACACAACATAATTCAAAACTATTAATTCTACAACAAATATAGTATATAATTAGCCCTTTTGGAGCTATAAAAACGACTAAATACCTGCTATTTTATAAATTATTCTCACTATTCCTTCCCTTGCAAGACTAAATAGATAAACAAAAAGGGAGCCACTTGTTTAACAGTAACTCCCTCTTTAACTAACTAATCAAAAAACTATAAATTCTCTTTATTTACTAACCTTATTAAATAGGTTAGGGTTTTCTATTTCTTCTACATTTGGAATGCGATATAAATAGTATTTACTATTAGGCGCAAAATCCGACTTGTCTGGGAAATTTAAAATGCGGTGTCCCATTGGTGTAAGATTAACTGTAACTGTTGAAATACTACCGTTTGCATCTGTCTTCTCAAAACTATAAGGAACTAAATCTTGAGGATATGCTTTTCGAACTACATTTTGTTGATTTCTAACAATATCTACTAGACTAAATCCCTCGCCAAAAAGTTCTTTACGGCGTTCAAGCCATATCTCATCCAAAAGTGCTTTCCCGCTTAATCCTGTCACCTCTTTTGCACCACGAGCTCTCTTTAAATCATTTAGCTTCACAATTGCATCTCCATCCCCTAACTGAGCTTTTGCCTCTGCATTAATTAAATAAATTTCTGAAGTACGCATTAGCACGATATCTGCGATCTGTCCAGCTTTAAATTTGAATTTAGCATAACGCATATATGCCTCATCTTTTTCTTTTGGATTGTTGTTTGCAGGATCTGGAGCCCAATATATCATCGACTTTCTATAATCACCATCATCAAACAAATCTTTGAAATAAGGATCTGCATTAAAACTAAAATAGTAACTAGATTCTGAAGTAGTATCTAAGTAATTGAAATTATATGATGCATTACTTTGATCAGGCAATTGGGGATGTCCCCATATCCACTCAATATTTGATACATCATTAAAGCCACTTTTATATTCTTCCTCATTCATTAACGTACCATTTATTGCTAATAGCTCATCAGAATATTTTTTTGCTTTTTCAAAATCTCTCGCATATAAGTTCGCTCTTGACAAAAGACCTAATACTACACTTCTATCGAATTTATGTTTTAAATTACGCTTATAAGTATCAGGAATTAAGGCTAGTGCTTCTTCTAAATCGCTAATAGATTGTTGATATACTTCTCTTGTAGTCGCCGCTTCTCGAGGTACCGTATTAATTGTTGTTGGCTCTAAATAAATTGGTCCAACTAAAGCATCTGGTGTAACATTAATAGCAAATGAGTAACTAGAAGCTAAATGTAAATACATAAACCCACGTAATGCCAATGCCTGTCCTTTAACTCTATCTTTTAAAGTTTGCGTTCCGGTAGCAGCATCTATATGAGAAATAACATTATTAGCGTTATTAATAACATTGTAAGTTAAATTCCAACTAAATGTATTTGTCCCCGCTTTCGAATACAATGCATTAAAAGCGTAATGAGAACCAAAACCATATCGATTATTTAAGACTACATCTGAGCCCATTGCATCACTAGTTCTTAAAAATGCACCATATCCAGGATTAGCATAAGTATAAAAGCTTTCCATTAACTTAGCCCATGTCCCATTTAATACTTTTTCATTGTCCTCTACTGTTTTAAAAACTTTTGCAGATTCTATTGCATCTGTAGGAGACGTCTCTAGATCACAAGAAATAAGAGTACTAGACATTACAACTCCTAAAAATATATATTTTAAAAAATTCTTTTTCATTTCAATTATAGTTTTAAGTTAACACCTAATGACAATGTTTTCATCGCTGGATAACGATAGTAAGTTGTTCCAGCAAACGTTTGTTCTGGATCCAATCCTTGTTCTTTTGTCCAAGTAAATAAATTTTCTGCCTGGAAGTAAACAGATGCACCACTGATGTTAATCTTTCTTAATAATTCAGTAGGTAAGTTATAAGATAGTGTTACTGTTTTTAATTTTAAATAAGAACGGTCAACTAAAAATCTATCAGAACTATTTGTCCAAGATGTTTTTGGGCTTGTAGATAGACGAGCATAGTTAGTATCTGTATTTTCAGGAGTCCAACGGTTCATCATATCTGCACTCCATGTATTCCCATTACCACTTTGTCTGTATAAACTTAGTTTATCACCATTGTATATTTTACCACCTATGTTATAAGAAAAGTTTGCTGCCAATTGCCAATTCTTATATCTCAAATCTGTACTAAACCCTCCACTAACATCTGGTAAAGAAGAACCTTTATATACTCTATCATCTTGAGTCAATGATGAGTAATCTTCTGTAATAGACTTCGATCCATCTGCATTTTGTTTATACCACTGTGGATTTCCATTTTCTTTATTAATTCCTGCCCATTCCATAAGATAAAAATCATAGATTGAATTTCCTACTTCCCATTTATTACTACCACTCCACATTACCTTACTTGGCAATGAAGTAATTTTATTCTTGTATGAGGTAAGATTTAATCCCAAATGTAATGTCCAATCTTCATTTTGAATAGGATAACCATCAACAGTAAATTCAAAACCATAATTCTTAATACCACCAATATTAGCTTCAGTAGATGTAAATCCAATAGATGGCGCTAAAGGTTTAGAAAATAACAAGTCCTTAGATCTACGCTCAAAATACTCAACAGTACCAGTCAGACGGTTATTAAAAAATCCAAAGTCTACACCAATATTCAAATTCAAATTAGTTTCCCAGCTTAATTTTGGAGTTTCGATTCTACTAGTGGTTAATCCTGGTTCATTTAAATTATTATTAATAGCAAATAAAGCTTGATATGCATATAGTCCAACATTATCATTTCCTTGCGCTCCGTAACTTGCTCTAAGTAATAAGTTAGATAACCAACTATCTCTATATGGAAGCATAAAATCCTCATCTATAACTCTCCATGATGCTCCAAATGACCAGAAACCTCCCCATTTTTCACCTGGTGCAAATCGTGATGAACCATCTGCACGATAAGATGCTGATAAAAAGTATTTTTTGTCATAAGAATATTGTGCATTTCCAAAATAACTCAACATTTTATATTTATCTGCTTTCCCATAAAAATCAACTAGACGAGATGCTGCATCAGGTTCTTCAAAGCCCATCATTATAATTTGCTGTCTTGTTCCTCCAAAATAATTTGAATCAGTTTCATAATATTCCTGTCCTATCATAGCAGATATACTATTCTTATCATCAATATCTAGATTATAATTCAAAACATTGTTAAAAGTCAAGCTTACTGATCTTGTATTTTGACGTGAAATACTACCTCCAACACTTGCAGAACCTCCATATTCAGGATTTGCTACATTATGATTATTTGTATTGTTATAATCAACGTTTAATGAAGTTTTAAGTTTTAAATTATCTAAAAACTTTATTTGAGAGTAAGTTCTAAATGTTGCTACATCTTTCTTAATCTCACTCTTATCTAATGGTAAGGTTTGAACTAAATTATATTTATTATATGACGATTTTCTATAAGCACCATAATCATAAATACGATCACCAGTATCTGGGTCTCTTAAATATGCTCCAGTAGTTAAATCTCTTTCATAAATTGGATAAAACGAAGGAAGGTTTCTTGCAAATCCAATTACATTACTAATTGCACTATCATCTTGTTTTGGGTAATCTTGAATTGAATGCGCAGCAGAAACATTTAATCCTAATTCTAACCAATCTTTTACGTCAACAGATAAATTTGTACGTAAATTAAAACGTTTGAATCCTGACTCTAATACATAACCTTCATTATTTAAGTAACCTCCAGATATATAATAACGTGATTTCTTACCACCTCCACTAACACGTAGGTTAATATCAGTATAACCAGCATGTTGAGATAACGCATCACTCCAATCGTCATTCCATAATGGCGTTAATCCCTCTTTCAATTTTCCGTCTAAACCAACTGGGTTAGGATTATTCAATCCATAAGGATTGATACCAATAGAGTTTACTAAATTTGCAGTAGCATATTCCGCTGCTTGACTAGCATTCATTTTAGCATTATCCATTTGACCATTGCGAATAGCTTCCCATTGCAATTCCATGTATTGGTTAGTGCTTAATTGTTTATAATCACTTCTAGCACGAGATGAAATACCTTGTTTTGCTGTTATTTCAATCTCCGGGTTACTATCACGTGAACCTTGTTTAGTAGTAATCATAATTACACCATTTGCTGCACGCGACCCATATAGCGTAGCTGCAGTAGCATCTTTCAATACTGATATAGATTCAATATCTGATGCAGCAATTGAATTTAATGATCCATCATATGGAACACCATCCACAACATATAAAGGACTGCTAGATGCATTTATTGAGCCAATACCACGTATACGAATAGTTGCTTCAGAACCTGGTTGTCCACTTGAGGCAAAAGATTGCACACCAGCAACTGAACCCTCTAAAACTCTTGACACATTACTTACTTGTGATTTCTCAATATTTTTTGCTTCAATTACACCAACAGAACCTGTATAAGTTTTCTTATTAGCAGTACCATAAGGGACTTGAATAACTACTTCTGAAAGCTGTTCAGGTTCTATTTTTAAAAGTATATTTAAAGTAGATTGATCTTTTATTAAAACTTTTTGATCTAAATATCCTACAAATGAGTAAAGAAGACTTTGTCCTTCATTCGCTTTTATAGAATAATTCCCATCAAAATCTGTCATTACTCCTTCCGAAGTACCAACAATTGTTACAGTAACCCCAGGCAATGGTCCTGCTTCATCAGAAACTACACCTTTAATAGTGCGTTCTTGTGCTTGTATAGATACATAACTAACAAACACTAACAAAAAAGTAATAATTTTTTGCATAGTTATTATTTTAAGATAATTCCGATAAATTATCTTCGTTAAGAATTAGATTAATTTTGTAATAAAGAATATAAATTGAGAAGCTATATATCGCTTCTAAAGAATTAGCAACAACAGCATTGCATTGCCATCATAGAAGATGACATTCGAAGAGAAGATGAAAATACACTTGCAAATTGAATTTTAGAATTCGCGGTTAAGTCAATTGTTTTCATATTTTGTTTAGGTTAAGATTTTCTCTTTTATTGTATAATAAGATGTATTAGTAGAATTCAATAACCATAGAAAGAGTACTAACAATAAATATACACAACAGAGTACAGTTACTTCGTCTACTAATACAATGCAAATTTACTTTGACACTACAAAATATGAAATACCATATATATGGTAGATTTCTTAAAACCAACGTAACACTTTATACAAAACACCTATGCATTAGTTAATTACAACTACTAATCTTATAACAATTTTTGTATGGAAGAACAAAAAAAGGTTGCTCAAATTGAGCAACCTTCCATATTATGATCAGAAACTATATTATTTTACTTTACATGTAAAATAAAATAATTCTTCTTACCTTTTTGTAATAAAACAAACTGATTATTAATCAAGTCATTTGAATTAATAATATAATCCTCTCCTACTTTTTCTCTATTTACTGAAATAGAATTAGCTTGTAAAGAACGACGAGCTTCACCATTAGATGGTAAAAAATTAGATTTAGCAGCTAACGCTTCAACGATATTTAATCCTGCTTCAATATCAGCTTTGTCAATTTCTGCTTGTGGAACACCATCAAATACTTCTAAGAAAGTTTGTGCATCTAATTGTTTAAGATCCTCAGATGTTGAATTTCCAAATAAGATATTAGATGCTTTGATAGCATTCTCTAAATTTTCTGCACCGTGTACCATTGTAGTTACTTCAGCAGCTAAACGTTTTTGTAAAACACGTAAATGTGGAGCTTCAGTATGTTCTTTCACTAAACTTTCAATCTCATCACGAGAAATGAACGTAAAGATTTTAATATATTTTTCAGCATCAGCATCAGATACATTCACCCAATACTGGTAAAACTTATATGGAGATGTATATTCCGCAGATAACCATAT
This sequence comes from Myroides injenensis M09-0166, assembly GCF_000246945.1. GTDB lineage: Bacteria > Bacteroidota > Bacteroidia > Flavobacteriales > Flavobacteriaceae > Flavobacterium > Flavobacterium injenense. The sequence continues at coordinate 19,456 of NZ_BAEX01000046.1, read as the reverse complement.
ATTACCTCCTTCTGATTTACCAAATTTAGTACCATCAGCTTTAGTAATTAATGGACAAGTTAAAGCATAAGCTTTCTCTCCAATTGTTCTACGTATTAATTCTGTCCCAGTAGTGATATTTCCCCATTGGTCAGAACCTCCCATTTGCAATGTAATGTTCTTGTCTTGATATAAATGTAAGAAATCATATCCTTGCATTAGTTGATAACAAAACTCTGTAAAAGACATACCGTCTTGAAACTCTCCGTTTAAACGTTTCTTTACAGAATCCTTTGCCATCATGTAGTTAACTGTAATGTGCTTCCCAATCTTTCTAATAAACTCTAAGAAAGAAAAGTCTTTCATCCAATCATAGTTATTAACTAACTCTGCTGCATTCTCTGACCCTGAATTAAAGTCTAAAAAGCGCTCTAGTTGTGCCTTGATTGCATTTTGATTGTGACGAAGTGTTTCCTCGTCTAATAAATTTCTTTCATTAGATTTTCCAGAAGGATCACCAACCATTCCTGTAGCACCACCAATTAAAGCTATCGGCTTATGTCCAGCTAGCTGAAAGTGCTTTAACAGCATTACACCTACTAAATGTCCAATATGCAATGAATCCGCTGTTGGGTCAATACCCACATACGCTACACGCATCTGCTCCAACAAATGTTCTTCAGTGCCTGGCATAACGTCGTGGAGCATACCTCTCCAAGTCACTTCTTCAATAAAATTTTTCATTTAACTAAATTTTGAGCAAAGATAGCCCAAAACCTTAGCTTATGGAATAAAAATTACGATACATTGCATTTTTATTCGTTTTCTATTTTTACTCTTTAGATATTAATAATACGGGCGTTCAATTCTAACTTTCGCTCAGAATTTTTCACAATGTGAAACATAACGCTTATTTTTGTCTAACATATGATACTAGTAACAGGAGCTACAGGCCTATTAGGCGCACATTTAACCCTTCAACTTCTCAAAACAAATGAGAAGATAAGGGCTATATATCGAAATGAAGAGAGTATCAAAAAAACAAAAGCTTTTTTCGACTATAAAAACTGTAGTCATGAATTCTTAAAAATAGAATGGGTCAAAGCTGACTTAAATGATATACCAGCACTAGAAATAGCTTTTAAAGATATTGACTTTGTTTATCATTGTGCGGCATTAATTTCATTTGACCCAAGAGATGAAAAAGAATTACGCAAGATTAATATTGAAGGTACAGCTAATATTGTTAATTTATGTATTGCCTTTAATATTAAAAAGCTTTGCTATGTAAGCTCGATAGCTACCCTAGGTGAAACATTGGCAAAGAATAAAATCATTTCAGAAACTACTAATTGGAATCCAGAAGTATATCATAGCGATTATGCTATTACAAAATATGGGGCAGAAATGGAAGTTTGGAGAGCTACTCAAGAGAATTTAAAAGTAATAATAGTCAATCCAGGTATTATATTCGGTGAGGGCTTTGGTTATGAGGGTAGCAATGATTTCTTTTTAAAAATTAAGAAAGACTTTCCTTTTTACACTAAAGGTATTGCAGGTATTGTATATGTAGATGATGTAGTTAAAGCAATGATATCATTAATGGGAAGCGAAATTTACAATGAAAGATTTTGCATAGTCTCTGATAATGTTAGTTATAAAGAATTACTTGAATTTATTGCTGAGAAACTAGATAAAAAATCACCATATATCTATGCCTCAAAATTGGGATGCAAGATAGCATGTAAATTAGATGCCTTTATTTCGCTTCTTTTTGGTAAAAAAAGAAGTTTTACAAAAGCACTTGCAATAGCCTCGCATTCACAATATATTTACAGTAATGAAAAAATTAAAAAACAACTAGATACTCCTCTAGTTTCATACAAAGAATATATCCCAAAGATTGTAAAATATCATCAAAAAGAAGAGCTCAACTAAAAAGTTGAGCTCTTCTTTTTGATGATAAATCTAAAATTATCTTATATCTTTTTCTCTCAGTGAATCTTTTTCTAGAGTTTCTTTTGGACCTTGAATTGTATCTAACTTTTGTATTGCCAAGCTATCAACTTTTATTTCAGTATCTATTGGCAAATTGTTAAGTGAATCAATAATTGCAATATTCTTATCTATTCTTTGCTCAATATTCATTTGCATTTCCAGATATACTCCTTTGTTCAAATTAATATAATATTGATTATTCTCGGCAAAAGTTAAACTATCAATTTTATATTTAGCTAAAACAGAATTTATATCAACTTGAGGCATTGTATCATTGCGATACACATTCACATTATAAGCACCATATAACAAAGCAATATCATATAAGATATTCTCCATTTTATCTTTTTCTATAAGTGGATTAGGCTTCTTAATTCCTCGATCACATGAGACAATGAATACTGCCAATAATAAGAGTAATAATATGTTTCTGTTCATCAATATAATTTATTTTATCTCACAAATAATAATCTTTGTCCAAAAGGAGTCTCAACTACTTGATCATTTTCGTAAACTAGATTACCATTTACAAAGGTATGAGAAATCTTAGAATTAAATGTTTGTCCTTCGAAAGGCGACCACCCACATTTGTATAATATATTCGATTTATTAACTTCCCAACTTTTATTAGGATCTATAATTACAACATCTGCATGGTAACCCTCCTTTAAATAACCTCTTTTTTCTACTTGAAAAAGTATAGCTGGATTATGAGCTGTTTTCTCTACGATTTTTTCGATTGATATTTTGCCTTGTTTTGCAGCTTCAAATAGAGATACTAAAGCATGCTGCACTAGTGGACCCCCAGACGGAGCTTGTGTGTAGGCTTTACTTTTTTCCTCCAATGTATGAGGCGCATGATCAGTTGCAATAACATCAATACGATCATCTAACAGCGCTTCCCATAAACCATCTCTGTCTTGCTGAGACTTTACAGCTGGATTCCACTTAATAAAATTACCTTTTGACTTGTAATCTTTATCTGTAAACCATAAGTGATGTACACATACTTCCGCAGTAATTTTTTTATCTTTTAATGGTATATCATTTTGAAATAATTCAGTTTCAATTGCTGTAGATAAATGAAAAACATGTAATCTCGCTCCCGTTTTTTTTGCCAATTCTATCGCCTTAGAAGAAGATAAATAACATGCCTTTGCACTTCTAATTACTGGATGTAATTCTACTGGAATATCATCACCATAAATATCCTTTTGTTCTTGCAGGTTTTTTCTAATTGTACCTTCGTCTTCTGCATGAACAGCTATAAGCATTGGAGTACTAGAAAATATCTTCTCTAAGACATCTTGATTATCTACTAACATATTCCCTGTAGAAGAACCTAGAAATAATTTTATACCAGCTACATTTCGCGGATTTGTTTTTAAAATTTCTTCCAAGTTATCATTCGTTCCACCCATCATAAACGAGTAGTTAGCAAATGAAGTTGTAGAAGCAACTTTATATTTATCCTCTAGAATTTCTTGTGTAACAGCGTTAGGAACTGTATTCGGCTGTTCTATAAAAGAAGTAATACCACCAGCAACTGCTGCGCGAGATTCCGTAGCTATATTCCCTTTATGGGTTAAACCTGGCTCTCTAAAATGAACTTGATCATCTATCATTCCAGGGATAACATATTTTCCAGTAGCATCAATCACTTGACAAGAGTCTGATACATCAATATTCTCGCCAATTTTAGCAATCATACCATCTTGGATTAAAATATCCCCAGTAAAAATATGGCCTTCATTTACAATTTGTCCATTTTTAATTAAATAAGTTGTCATTATAGTCTGTTTAGTAGTTTACGTATTCGCAAGCTCATTACTCCAAAAATTGCTTCTTTAATAATGCTGCCTGACATCTTAGATACACCTCTAGTGCGATCAGTAAAAATAATTGGTACTTCTGTTATAGGAAAATCTTTTGCAAAGGTTCTATACTTCATTTCAATTTGAAAAGCATAACCAACAAATCGAATCTTATCAAAATTAATATTCTCCAACACCTTGCGTGAAAAGCAAACAAAGCCTGCTGTTGTATCTCTAATTTTCATTCCTGTGATTAGTCTTACATACATAGATGCCCCATAAGATAATAACACCCTGTTTAAAGGCCAATTAACTACATTTACACCGGTAACATAACGAGAGCCTATTACTAGACCTTGATTATCTATACAAGCTTTCAATAGCTTAGGTAAATCATTAGGATCATGAGAGAAATCAGCATCCATTTCAAATATGTAGTTATAATCACGTTCAAGAGCCCATTTAAAACCGTGAACATAGGCTGTTCCCAGTCCCTCTTTACCTGCTCGTTTTTCAACAAACAATCTTAATGGATACTTTTCTTGTAATTTTTCGACCGCAGCAGCAGTACCATCAGGAGAATTATCATCTACCACCAAAACATGAAACTCCTCTGGTAGTTCCAAAACAGCATTTAATATTAAGGTGATATTTTCAATCTCATTATAAGTTGGTATAATGACAAGTCCTGAATTCATTTTATATTATTTAAACACAAAAATAGCCTTTTTATAAATAGTTAAAACTTAAATAATACACAAACTGCACAGCTGGTTAAAAAATTCACTAATTTTGCATTCGATATGGATAACTTAATTTTAATAGAACGCATTATTAAAAACAAAGATTGGGCTACGATACTATTCTTTGCAGGCTTTTCCATTATTGCAATTAATAGAACAATATTTGGTGTACGTTTTTCAGAATTTACTCGTTTAGCTATATCTAACAAGTATTTAAAAATTTACAAAGACAATACCAACCTACGCAATAGCTTCACTCTATCTTTTTTAGGAATACAATTAATATCCATTACGTTTTTTATACAAATTTGTCTAAAGTCTTTTGGGTACCTTGACCAATTAACCTTACTGTCATTTATTCAGATATTAAACTTTATTACTTTTTTTGTATTAACAAAATACATTCTCGATAAGATTATTGCCTTATCCTTTAATATAGAAGAGTTTGCAGATGCTTTAAACTTACAAAAAGCCACTTACAGAAATTTCTTAGGAATGATACTTCTAGGAGTAGATGTTTTACTTTTCTATAACAATATTGACAATAAAATAATACTAAGTATTTTGATTTTTGCATTAATAGCAATAAATCTATTATTATACATCATTTTTATAAAAAACTATCAAAAATCAATAATAAATAAGTTGTTCTATTTTATTTTGTATCTTTGCACCCTTGAAATAGCTCCTTATTTTTTACTGTTTTTTTGGTTTAAAAATTTTCGAGCATAATAAGAAGCATAACTATGAGAGTGAAAACTATTTTGGTTTCTCAACCAGCGCCTAAAGTGGAGAATTCTCCTTACTTTGAGTTAGAACAAAAGTACAAAGTAAAAATTGACTTTAGACCCTTTATCCACGTAGAGGGTGTAGAAGCCAAAGAGGTAAGACACCAAAAAATTGATCTAAACAACTTTACTGCAATAATTCTAACCAGTAAAAACTCTGTAGATCATTTCTTTCGGGTAGCAGAGGAGATGCGTTATAAAGTACCTGAAACACTTAAATACTTTTGTCAATCAGAAGCTGTAGCATATTACTTACAAAAATATGTAGTATACAGAAAAAGAAAAATATATGTAGGACAAAAAGATTTTTCAGAATTAGCTCCGCTAATCAAGAAGTATAAAGATGAGAAATTTTTATTACCTGCATCTGACCAACTAAATCATGACATTCCAGCAACATTAGATGAATTAAAAGTAAACTGGACACCCGGAATCTTTTATAGAACTGTAATGAGTGATTTATCCGATTTAGCAGATGTGAAATATGATGTTTTAGCATTCTTTAGCCCTACAGGTATTAAATCACTATTCAAAAACTTTCCTGACTTTAGTCAAGATAATACAAGAATAGCAGTATTTGGTACTTCTACCCAAAAAGAAGCTTTAGATCATGACTTAAGAGTTGATATCATGGCTCCTGCACCTGAATCACCTTCTATGACAATGGCATTAGAAAAATATATTCAAAAAGTAAACAAATAGAATACTTTAAAAAAGACAAAAAAAGTAGTTAGAACTAAAATGATCTAACTACTTTTTTATTTATAACAAAAGGGCGATAATCTTAATTATCGCCCTTTCTATTTTATATTATTACCTTCAATAATTAGATTTGAGGTCCTGCAACTACAAGTGCTTTCCCCTCATCATTATTTGAATATAATTTAAAGTTTTCAATGAATAAAGCAGCTAAATCTTTTGCTTTTTCCTCCCATTCTTTACTATCAGCATAAGTATTACGAGGATCTAAGATATTAGTATCTACTCCTTCTAAAGCCGTTGGTACTTCAAAATTGTAGATTGGTACAATTGTAGTTTCTGCTTTTTCAATAGAACCATCTAGAATACGGTCTATTATAGCTCGTGTATCTTTAATAGATATACGTTTACCTGTACCATTCCAACCTGTATTTACCATATAAGCTGTAGCATTGTTTTCTTCCATCTTTTTCACCAATTGCTCACCATATTGAGTTGGGTGTAATGATAAGAAAGCTTTACCAAAACATGCTGAAAAAGTAGGCTCTGGTTTAGTAACTCCACGTTCTGTACCTGCTAACTTAGCTGTAAATCCAGATAAGAAATAATATTTAGTTTGCTCTGGAGTCAATTTAGAAACTGGAGGCATAACACCAAAAGCATCTGCAGTTAAGAAGATTACTTTTGTAGCTGGTCCAGCTTTAGATACTGGCTTAACAATATTATCAATGTGATAAATTGGATAAGACACACGAGTATTTTGTGTTACAGAACCATCATTAAAGTCAATTTTACCATCTGCATCAACAGTAACATTTTCTAATAAAGCATCTTTGCGGATTGCTCCATAAATATCTGGTTCATTCTCTTTACAAAGATTAATTGTTTTTGCATAACAACCACCTTCAAAATTGAATACACCTTCATCGTCCCATCCATGCTCATCATCTCCAATTAATTCACGTTTTGGATCTGTAGATAAAGTAGTTTTTCCTGTTCCAGAAAGACCAAAGAAAACTGCTACATCACCATCTTTTCCTTTATTAGCAGAACAGTGCATTGCAGCCATACCTTTTAAAGGTAAGTAGTAGTTCATCATTGCGAACATACCTTTTTTCATCTCTCCTCCATACCAAGTACCTCCAATAACTTGGATTTTCTCAGTCAAATTGAAAGCAATATAAACTTCTGAATTTAAACCGTAAGATTTGTAATCTTTAAATGTAGTTTTTGAACCATTCATTACAACAAAATCAGGCTCACCGAAGTTTGCTAATTCTTCTTCTGTTGGACGAATAAACATATTTGTCACAAAATGTGCTTGCCATGCTACTTCCATAATGAATCTCACTTTTAAGCGAGTATTCTCGTTAGCACCACAGAATGCATCAACAACATAAAGTTTTTTACCTGACAACTGATCTGCAGTATTTGCTTTAAGCGCATCCCAAGTTTTGTTGTCAATTGGTTTGTTATCGTTAGGAGATTCTGGTGAGTTCCACCATACAGTATTTTCAGTTACTGCATCTTTAACAATATACTTATCTTTCGGTGAACGACCAGTGAACTCTCCAGTCATTACATTAACGGCACCTAGTTCCGTTACTACACCTTTATCAAATCCTGTTAAAGCAGGATTTGTTTCTTCTTTAAATAAAACGTCGTAAGAAGGATTGTAAATAACTTCTACAACATCTTTAATACCATATTTTTCAAGTGATATTGATTCTGAAATATCCATTTTCATTATTTATGTTGTGTATTAATTTGTATGCAAACTTAGAAATAAATTTAAAATATAAATAGTCTATTACCTATTTAATGCTTTTATCGCATTTAAGCACTTGAAATCCAGCAAATAGCCATGCTATTATAAATAAAACTCCTCCTATAGGTGTTATAGGACCAATAAAACTTATATCACTAGAAATCAAATCTTTGAAAGTTAATAAATAGATAGAACCGGAAAAGAAAAGTATTCCAAACAATGTTAAATACATAATTATTTTTTTAGCCTTGTCTGAAAAAAAAGTACAGACTCCTACAAAAAGTAAGAAAAAAGCATGATACATTTGGTATCTTACTCCTACTTCAAATGTAGTTACTTGAACCTCAGTAACTATTTTTTTTAGTCCATGAGCTCCAAAAGCTCCTAAGATGACACCTAGTGCTCCAATAAGAGCGGCTATAAAAATCACTTTACGTCCCATTGATTTTTCTTTCAAATATACGATATATATAACAATAGTGTTTTTTTGATTCTAAAACCATCTCTTTTATGTCAATAAAATCAGAACTGTTTATAATTTAGTTGCATCTAAATATTTAATATTTTCACTACTTAAAGAGATATTTTAACAAATGTCTCCAAAAGCATTATAGATTATGTAATAATTGCGGGATCATTAATTTGAAGGAAATCACACGTAAAACACCAAATAATCCTTATAAATTTTAGTACTTAACCTTCTTACAGCTATTTTCAATGGTAAATTATCCAATGTTTCTAACATAAATAAAAATCATCTATTTATTATTTTTTGTTACGTAATTGAAATTGCTATTTTAGTAAAACCAATCAACAAACTAGATTATGAAAAAACAAATTCTTATTGTAGGCGCAGGCCGCTCTGCGTCATCAATGATTAAATATCTGTTAGACCATTCGGACAAGGAAGAAATAACACTTACAATTGCTGATATCTCATTTGAGCTTGCTCAAAAAAAAGCAATGAACCACCATAATGCAAAAGCTATAGCGCTTGATCTTTTTGACACAAAAGCACGCCAAGAACAAATTCAATGCGCCGATATTGTAATATCTATGCTACCAGCAGCATTACATATTGAATTAGCAAAAGATTGTTTACAATTCAAAAAAAACTTAGTCACTGCTTCTTATATAAGTCCACAAATGAAAGAACTGGACTTAGAAGTAAAAAACAACAATCTAATTTTTATGAATGAAATAGGTCTTGACCCTGGAATTGACCACATGAGTGCAATGAAGATTATAGACGATATTAAAAGTAGAGGTGGAAAAATCCTCTCCTTCAAGTCGTATTGTGGTGGACTAATAGCACCTGAGTACGATACCAACTTATGGAATTATAAATTCACTTGGAATCCTCGTAATGTAGTTCTTGCTGGTCAAGGAGGCGCTGCAAAATATATTGAAGAGAAGCAATATAAATATATTCCTTACAATAAAGTATTCAGGAGAACCGAGAATATAGAAATTGATGGATATGGCAGATTCGAAGTCTATGCAAATAGAGACTCTCTAAAATATCAATCAATCTATAATTTAGAAAATGTAAACACACTGTTACGAGGAACTATAAGACGAGTTGGATATTCTAAAGCTTGGAGCTTATTAGTTGACTTAGGTCTTACAGATGACACCTACCAAATAGACAACTCTGAATCATTAACTTATTATGATTTTATCAACTTATTTCTTCCTTTCTCTTCCACTGATTCTATAGAAACTAGGTTTAAACTCACTTTAGGCATTGAACCTGACGACCAAGTTTTCGAAAAGATACTTGAATTAGACTTGTTCAGTAGAGATAAGATAGTAGGTATCAAAAACGCTACTCCTGCACAAATATTAGAAAAAATACTTACTGAAAACTGGTCCTTAGAACCTCAAGACAAAGATATGATAGTGATGTATCATAAAATTGGATATGTAATTAATAATGAGAAAAAACAAATTGACTCAACTATGATCTGCATTGGTGAAGATCAAACATACACTGCTATGGCAAAAACAGTTGGTCTTCCTGTAGCAATAGCCACTTTAAATATCTTAAATGGAAAAATAAAAACAACAGGAGTACAATTACCTATTACTGGCGATATTTATAATCCAATTCTTGATGAATTAGACAAAAATGGTATTACTTTTATAGAAAAAGAAGTACCCTATGAAGGGCTTTAAAAACTAAATATATAAATATGAAAAAAATAATAGTCTTTCTTACAATATTTATAAGTTCTATATTATCTGCTCAGAACTTGGATTATGCCTATTTCGAGTTACGTAGTGACAATGAAGATATTAATAACATCACAATACGATCCAATAATGTCATTTTTAAAATAAATGGTGATGGGAGTGATTTTACGTTTTTTATTTTAAACAATAATTTTTATAACATAGATTATAATTATTTTCAGGATCCCTTAGATATAAGTTATGACTATATTGATTCTGATTATTTCGAAGATACTTCATATAGAAATAAAGACAATATTTCATATTATAATGATTTTGACGAAAACATAAACAATAGAGTTAAAGAAATAAATGGCATTAAAATAAAGTACTATGATCGTTTTAATTCAAAAAAAAGCGGCAAAATAAAAAGTATTGGTAATATAAATTTTGACTATTTTGATGTTTTCTCTTCTAGAGAAAAAGAAGGTAAGATTTCAAAAATTGGTTCAAATCAAATAAAATACTATGATGTTTTTGATGGAAGAGATTTAGAATATAAAATTAAAAGTATTGGTCCAATTAAATTTGAATATTATGACGCCTTTGATCGTAGCAATAAAAGAGGACAATTAAAGCGAACAAAAGGTAATACAAAAGATTTCTTGGCACTTCCTAAAAGAGAAAGACATTATCCTTATTAATTTAAAAAGCTTATTTAGGTATTGCCTGGATAAGCTTTTTAGTATATTCTTTTTGAGGAGCTTCATATAGCAAATCTGCTTCGGCGAGCTCTTCAATTTTCCCTTTATTCATAACAATGATATTGTCAGACATATACTTAACTACAGCCAAATCGTGTGAAATAAAGATATAAGTAAATTTATAATCCTCTTTTAGTTCATTTAATAAGTTTAACACTTGAGCTTGTACCGAAATATCTAATGCTGAAACAGATTCATCACATACAATTAATTTTGGTTGCATAGCGATAGATCTAGCAATTCCAATACGTTGGCGTTGCCCACCAGAAAACTCGTGAGGATACTTATTAAATGCTTCTTCCCCTAAACCTACTCGATGTAATAATTCTAAAACTTTTTTCTTTCTTTCCTTATTATTTTGCCCTACTCTATGAACCTTCATAGGTTCAATAATTGCTTCGCCTACAGTTATTTTAGGATTTAAAGAGGAATACGGGTCTTGAAAAATAATCTGAATTTCTTTCCTTAATAAGCGTAATTCTTTACTATTCAGAAGCGTTATATCTATTCCTCTGTAAAAAATTTGACCCGCTGTAGCCTTATCTAACTGTAGTATAGCATTACCTAATGTAGATTTTCCACAACCACTTTCACCTACTAACCCTAAAGTCTCTCCTTCATAAACGGCAAACGATACATCATCTAAAGCTCTAAAAAAGCCTTTTTTGAATAGACTCCCTTTCGTAATATAATCTTTACTGACGTGTTTAACTTCAAGTAACGGCGATGACGCATATATTTTTTGATGATACTCTTTTCGTTGCTCTGCAGTAACCTCTTCATTAAGAACTGAATGATTAATGAAATTATCTATAGTAGGCAATCTCTTTAAACGAATATCCATACTTGGTCTAGATGCAATAAGTGCTCTAGTATATTGTTCTTTTGGTGATTCAAAAACATCAATACTCCTACCCTTCTCTACAATATCCCCTTTATACATTACTAATACATAATCAGAAATGGAAGAGACTAATCCTAAATCATGCGAAATGAACAAAATACTCATTCCCGTATCTTGTTGAATTTCCTTTAGTAATTGAATTATATCTTTCTGAACGGTCACATCAAGTGCTGTTGTAGGCTCATCAGCTATCAAAAGTAAAGGTTTACAAGCAATTGCCATTGCAATCATTACTCTTTGCTTCTGACCTCCCGAAATCTCATGCGGATATTTACTATAAAGCTCAAGAGGATTGGGTAATTTCACCTTAGAAAACAAATTAAGAACTTCTGTTTTAACTTCATAAGACGTCATTTTAGGAAAATGAGCTTCCAAAATTTCAGCTACTTGCTTTCCACAAGTAATAGTAGGATTTAATGCACTCATAGGCTCTTGAAATATCATTGCTATCTCTTTACCCCTAATTGCTCTAAATTCTTTTTCTTTTAATGATAAAAGATTTCTACCATTAAATGAGATACTTCCTTTGGTAATAGTAAAAACTTTTGGTGATAACAATCCCATTAGAGCAAGAGCAGTAATAGATTTTCCAGAACCAGATTCTCCCACCACTCCTAATATTTCATTTTTAGAAATACTAAAAGAACAATCTCTAACAATAGATACAGAATCTTTATCTTTCAAAACCGCTATCGTTAAATTGTCTACCTCTAATAACTTATTTTCACTCATACTATCATTACAAAATGTATATTCAAAAACAAAAATAATGTTTTAATTCTGCACATCTTATTAAACGAACAAGATTATACAAACACATAACTCATCTTACTTAGCCTAAAAATGGAAGCTATGTGTTTGTATCATTAAAACATCTATTCATATTATTTATGCTACATTAATCTGATCATATTCTTTTACAAGGGTAATTACAGTTGTTGTTTTACTTTTAAAACTAGTAAAAACAGGACAAGCTAATTTTATGGCATCAATCCATTCTTTTAACAAAATGATAGAAGCCTCAGAAGATGGCTTTACAGTAACATCAATTTTTTTAAAATTAGACGCACTTACAGTTTCTTCCTTAGTAATATCAACAACTCCCTTTACTTCAATTTGTATAGATTTTAAATTTAAATTTAAAGTATTACCTATCAAATTTCCAATAGAGTGGATACTACCAGCAAGTTTAGCAAGTAGCAATTCGTTTGAACTTACAGTATTATCAGCTAATAGTTCTTTACCATCTTTTACAGTAAAAGAAAAGTTCTCTGTTTTTACAGCAAACTGTTTTTCCCTGGCTGAAAACCCTAAAACTTTTACAACATTTTTTTCCATTTTTTTCTTTTTAAGTGTTTGTGAATAAGTGTTTTTTTTATAAAAAAAAGTCCTTTTGAAGCTTAGCTACCAAAAGGACTTATAAAATAATTCTATCATTGAGAATTAACTATCAATCTTGGCAACTTCCATTTATGGGCATATACGAAATAAACATAGTCTTTATGGACATGTTTTGCTTCACGCATAATACATTACAATAGTTAATAGTTAAATTCATTTCTTATTTCTTGTTTAAAATTTCATATATAAAAAAAGCCCCCGTTTGATGACGAGGGCTCTAAATATATTATATTGATATCAATAAATTATATAGCACCCCCGAGCGTCTGTTTAGACACTTGCATTGTAAAATAAACTAAGGAAATACAATTTGAATAATTTGTTGACATTATTTATACCTTTATTTGGAATCAAAATTAATAAAATTAAAAAGTGTTAACTACATTTCATTTTGTATTTTAACTTTATTTTAACTTATACAGATAATATCTCCTCCTCTGTTAATAAAGGCTCTCTCTTAAACTTTAAAATGATTTGCGCTACGGCAAGTACATCTTTTTCACAATATGTAACTATTCTGTTAATATCATTATCTTCATAATATACTTTTCTTACTTCACTCCCATCTATATCATCCTTAGGGGAAGGTATTCTAAGAATCTTAGTCAATAACTTTAATGATGTGAAGTTTTTAAAATCACCAAACTTCCACAATTCCATAGTATCCAAATGAAGAACCTCCCAAGGTTTCTTTCCCATAAGATTAAGTTTTGCAGGTAACCTTACCTCATTCACTAGCATACGTCTTGCTATATATGGGAAATCAAACTCTTTTGCATTATGTCCACATAAAACATGCTGAGGACGACTAAAGTAACTATCTAGTAAATTAGCAAAAGACTGTAATAATTCCTTTTCATCGCCCCAGAATGAAGTTGTTCTAAACTGACGTATTCCATTCTTAAACGAGAAATAGCCAACAGATATACAGACAATCTTTCCAAATTCCGCCCATATATCACCAGACTCTACATAAAACTCCTTAGCAGAAATTTCATCTTTTCTTTGATAACTTGTTTTTCCTTCAAAAAGCATTTGAGTTTCACTATCTAAATCTTCAAAACTTTCAGTTGCAGGTACAGTCTCAATATCTAAGAATAAGATGTTTTCTAATTGTATACTTTCTAAAACCATTGTTATCTATATTTTTCGTTGATTTAACATAGCATAAGCCTGATCTATGTAAAAATAGAGATCATTACTATGTGGGTCCTCATCGGTCTGGATACCTTTTAAATGACCCAATCGAACAATAATAACATTATCCTTAGGAGAGACAATAACAAATTGCCCTAAATGTCCTCTCATATAGAAAAAATCCTGATTTCTATAATTGACCAACCACCAGCCATATCCATACTCAGGAGCTTCTTCAAATCTTGGTTTAATTGACATAGCGACAAACGTACTGTCTAATAATTGCTCTCCATTCCATTTTCCATAATCTTTATACAACTTGCCAAAACGAGCAAAATCTCTCGCATTACTTGTGAAACAACAATATGATTTTTCAATTCCATCCCCTTGGTGATCTATTTGCCATAAGGCAGGATGTTCGGCTCCCATAGGTTTCCAAAAATATTCTGACACATAATCTGACAAATACTTACCTGTAGCTTTTTCTAAGACCATTGTCAACAATTCAGTATCTCCACTTTTGTAAATAAACTCTTTTCCTGGCTCATCATTAATATCAACTCCGTACATTACATTTCTCAAATCCTTATCAAAATAAACCCTAGTCATAATTGAAAACGGACTATAATAAGATTCATCCCAATCAAGACCAGAAGACATTGAAGATAAATCTCCGACAGTAGTTTTATCTCTATACTTTCCTTTAATCTCAGGCAAATAATTTACTATCGGTTCATCCAGACTTTTAATCTCACCTCTTTGAAGTGCTTTACCTAAAGCTACAGAGACTACACTTTTTGCCATTGAGAAAGAGTTAGTATAGGAATCCTTATCGTAGGAGTCATAATAACTTTCATACCACAAACTATCATTCTTGATTATTAAATAAGCAATACTGCGCAACTCTCTGTGAGTATTTTCTAGCTCCTCACTTCCCTTTACACTATTGTAGTCCTTAGCTATTGGCCAAGGCTGTATATCACCATTATCAATTGTACGTGTAGGAAAGTATTTGTAATCATCTAAAAAAGCAGTTTTATAACCATTAAAGTAAATTGTCTTTACTGCGGTAAATAAATAATCTACTTTAAACAAATAAGCAAGAGCAACAATAACTCCAAATAAGATGACAAACCATTTTAAAAACTTAAGTAAATACTTCATATTCAGTAAAATTAGATAACAAACTAATATAAACTAATTTCACTAATCTATTATACGTCCTAACAAATACTTTTAACTCCTCCACAAAAAAATTATATTTGCACATTCATATATATTAAATATTGCAATCCATGCATTTTATATCACCAGAATTAGAAAATTATGCAACTAATCATTCGGAAGACGAACCTGAATTATTAGCTAAACTAGATAAAGAAACACACCAACGAATTTTACAGCCTAGAATGTTAAGTGGACATTTTCAAGGTCGTTTTCTGAGTATGATGTCAAAACTAGTAAGACCAAAAAATATTTTAGAAATAGGTACTTTTACAGGGTATGCAACACTAAGTCTAGCAGAAGGCTTAGCTGAGGATGGATGCATTGATACAATAGATGTTAATGAAGAATTAACTGATTTTCAAAGAAAATATTTCGATGAGTCGCCCTATGGAAAGCAAATCATCCAACACTTAGGAAATGCCTTAGACATCATTCCTACATTAGACAAAAAATTTGATTTAGTATTCATAGACGCCGATAAAAAGAATTATATCAATTATTTCCATACAGTAATTGACAAAATGAACAAAGGAGGCATTATATTATCAGATAATGTGCTGTGGTCTGGAAAAGTAGTCGATGAAATAAAACCTAATGATAGATCTACAATTGAAATAGATAATTATAATAAGCTATTAAAAGATGATCCTAGGATAGAGACTATACTCTTACCAATAAGAGATGGATTAACTGTCTCAAGGGTAAAATAAAAGAAGGCTGATGAAAATTTTCATCAGCCTTCTTTTATTTTATTGTAATTGTAATTTATATTTTTTTTCTACCAACTTAAACAATTGATAAAACAACGAACCAAACAAAATTCCAACACATATTCCTACCAATATATCTCCAGGAAAATGTAGAGATAGATAGATTCGACTATATGCAAAAATAATAGGGAATATAAACACTAAAAAAGCATATTTATAATATCTTCTCAATATTAAGAACAAAAAGACCATTGTAGCAGTCGAATTTGAAGCATGACCTGAAAAGAAACTCCATGTATTACTTCCTCTAACTATTCTAATAATGGGCATTAATTCTTCAGTATTACATGGTCGATATCGCATTACACTGTACTTAACTAAATTTGTAACTTGATCTGTAAACGTAATCAGTAAAGCCAAAAACAATAATATCACGCCTAATTTCTTAATTGATACTTTCTTATATACAACATAGAGTAATACTATGAAAAAAGGAAGCCAATTCAATTGTTTTGTAATAAATAACCAAAAGGGGTCAAATCTTTCAGTACCTAAACCATTTAAAAAAACTAATAACTCTTTATCCCACGTAACTAAAGTCTCTAACATTAAGGCTGTCTTTTAATCGGTCCAGTAATATTCTCTATATCTTCCTTCTGCTTTGTTATTTCATCTTGTATATCTTTAACAGGATTAATATCAATGTCAAAAGTTTCTTTTATCTCTTTTGTAATTCCAGATTGATCAGCACTCTTAGTTATCTCATGCTTAATATCATTTGTAGCATTTTTAACTTGAGTCATGAACTTTCCAAACGTACGTGCCATTTCAGGTACTTTATCTGAGCCGAATAACATCAATATAATCAATATAATAAAGAAAAGCTCTCCTCCTCCTATTCCAAACATACCTATTTAATTTATAAGTTTCTAGTTTACAAAGCTACAAAGTTTATTATTTTTTTTCACTACAAAATTTAAAAAGCATTTGTTAAATCAATTAATAACCTCTAGTTCATTGTTTGTTTCCTCTTTTTTATTGATTAATTCTAAAAACTTAAAGACTAACTCACCAAGACGAGACTCTACTCTTTCCTTTTCAAAAGCTCCTGATGATAACAAACTTTCCATCTGATCATCAATCGCTGCATAATAAGCAAATCCTACAACATATTCGCTAGGTATATTATAATCTTTTGTCAAACGTTCTTCACTAAAATATCTCAACAAGCGATCCTTTCTACTCTCTTGTTGCTCATATTTTAATGCTTTCTTCAACATTTTGGTACGCCCTGAAATCCAGTTCACGATAGCACTTACGGGAATAATACCTCCTCCGCTAGTTGCTGTATACAGTTTACGCTCCATAGGAGTATATCTTTTTGTTCCTCTTGGAATTAATCCTAACGATTCTGAAGTGATTTTTGTAATAACGATTTCGTCTAATTGAGAATATAGCTCATTAGGTTCTAATGGAATCAAAACTATATCTCTTTCCAAATCTATTTGATCCAACTCATATCGATACGCCATAAATAAAGCACCTGAAAACATCAAAGTATCCTTATCTTTTGCTAACAAATTAAAATAACCTCCCTTTTCAGTCATTACTGCATCGCCTGTATTCAAATTAGATACGTAGATATCTTTCAATTCGCGTGATCTAGACACTACTTTTCCATTTATCATTTGACGCTCTTGCGCAAACAAAAAGGAAGTCATAAAAAACAATAATAAAGTGACAACAACCTTCATTTAATAGCTTTAATAATTTGGTTTGTAAAAATATCTTATTCAATAAGATATAAAAAGTATATTCTTTCAAAGTTCTGTTAAAATAACTGCGAAATAGAATAAACTAAAAAAGAAATTATTCTTTTATTAATAATTAATGCATTGAATCAACTAATTAAATATCATCTATGCAAAAACTATTATTTCATTAATTTCAACTTATTGTTATAGTAACGACCAGCCTATCTTTTTATTCTTTTCAACTTGTTATAATTTACTTAAACACCAAATTCCAAATACAAACACTAATAATCCAATAAATTAAGAATATAATACTTCAAGCATACCACGTAGTTTTCCATAGAAATACATACTAACATATTCCCAAATGATAATATACAACAGAGGTAAATTCTATATTTAAGTTAGTTAATTCACAAAACCAGAAAGTTATTCAAATTTGTTAGTCACTCCTTATTTGATACTCAAAAAACAACAATTATAAAATGAATAAAAAACGAAGTAGATTTGTAAAAATTATCTTTAGACATGAAAAACATAATTATAGCTAGTACATCGACTATTTATGATAGTAAATATTTGGAATACTTATTTCCTGCATTAAAAATTCATTTCCAAAATATCAAGAACTTACTTTTTATCCCGTATGCTAGACCTAGTGGTATTACTCATGATGAATATACTGCAAAAGCACGAGAAGCATTTGCACATTTAGATATAAATGTCAGAGGAATACATGAGTTCGACGACCCTATAAAAGCTGTAGAAGAAGCAGAAGGTATCTTTACAGGAGGAGGTAACACCTTTCTTCTAGTTAAACAGCTTTACAATACTGAAACTTTACAGGCTATACAAAAAGCAGTGTTAAACGGAACTCCTTATTTAGGATGCAGTGCTGGTAGTAATATATGTGGACTAACGATGGAAACGACAAATGATATGCCTATTGTTTATCCTCCATCATTTAAAACTTTTGGTTTTGTACCATTCAATATAAACCCGCACTACTTAGATCCTATTGATGGTTCTACTCACATGGGGGAAACAAGAGAAACAAGAATTAATGAATTCCACAGTATTAATACACAACCAGTTGTAGGTCTTCGAGAAGGCAGTTGGTTAGAGGTTAAAGGAAACTCTATTGTGTTAAAAGGAAAATTGACAGCGCGCATTTTTGAACAAAACAAAAAAGCATACGAAGTAACTCCAGAAACGCAATTAAATCAATTGAAATAGTATAAGACGATAAAAAGGAGTAATCTTAAATACTACATCTAGTTTAAACATTGTATACCTAAATACTAGGCATCAATTTACTTTATAAATTATAAACCAATATAGAGTAGTTAACATCATCGTTCTACAACTCTATCAGAACGTGACGCAATGCTCCTGCTTTGATACCACAATGATACCGTAGTGATGCCGCTATTTAATAGGATTTTAGCGGCATCATTGCGGTATCACTGCGGCATCACTCCCAATATTAGCACTATATTACTCCACTTATATGTAAACTATAAACGTTTAAAACTTAACATAAAATCTATTCAAGGACGGTGTATATAAGGATTGCTCCTAACGAAAACTTTGGA
>NZ_BAEX01000047.1 GCF_000246945.1 Myroides injenensis M09-0166 | reverse complement strand
ATATAAACTAATTAGCTCTTTTCTTATTTAGCTTCTAAAGCTTTTAATTTATCATTCATTTCTAATGCACGATAAATATTTTTTAATGTTTGAATAGCATCAGCATTGTCAGGATTAATACTAATTACTTTTTCTAAATCATTCATTGCATCTCTATATAAAGCATGTTTCTCTTTTAACAATGCATCATATTTTTTATTATCAGCAGCTGAAAGACCTAAGCTATTCATTTTATTAGTAATCTCTTCGTCTGGTTGAAGTTTTAAAATAGCTAAGTTTAAGTAAGCATTTTCTGATTTTGGATTAATACGAATCGCATCATTGTAATATTTTCTTGCTTCATCGTATTTTCCTGCTTGATAACTTGTCACTCCTAAATTGTATAATAATACATCATCATTAGGGTTTTTAGCTAAAGCTTCTTTTGCCAATTCCTCATATTTACCCATATTATTAGACTTTAAATACAAGTCCATTTGAGTTAATAATAAATTGATATCATCTGGATTAGATTTTCTAGCTTCTACAATAGCTTTCTCAGCTTCAGCATATTTACCTTCTTGATAGTATATTAAAGCTAAGTTCTTTACAATCTCAGGTTTTTTTGATTCCTCAGTTACTAATTGAGGATCTGTATGTGTTCCTTGCTTAACCATTACGTCACGCATTTTCACATCTTTACCAAAACTCTGAACTTGTCCTGAAGCTTTCTCAACTGCTGTATAATAAGAATCACTTCCATCATATCCAAGATCAATTAACTTTTGATAATGTTTAGCAGCATTTTGATAATCTTTAGAATTAATAGCAGTAGAAGCTGCATAATAAAGATAAATAGTATCTTTAGGACTTAATAAAAATGCTTGATTAAAACGCTTAGATGCGCCTTTATAATTAGCAGATCCATTATCTTCAATAGCTATATTTACAATTTTAGTAGATACAGTATTAAGTTCTTCATCAGCTTGTTTAACTAATTTACTTCCTTTATTAGGTTCGAATTCAGTTAACTTTTTATATGAATCAATAACTAGATCAACATTTGTATCCAAATCGATATCTTTCTCAATTTGTTGAAATGCTAAATTACCTTTCAATGCATAAAATTGAGCTTTTTGCTCATTCGTAGCAGATCCCAAAAGAGCCTCAACTGAGTTAAGAGCAGCAGTTGCTTCTGTAACATTACCTTTTTTTACTGCTTTTTCAGCTTCTTTCAGCTCCTTTTTCTGACCGAAAGATAATCCTGAAATCATTAAAGCAGAAAATAAATAAATATACTTCTTATTCATTTTTTTCAATATTTAAAGTGATTTGTTTAATTCTATTTTTATTCTTCGTTATCAAATTTATCTTCTTCTTCATCTGTTTCCTCATCAACTATCTTATTCAATTGATCTTTATCAATTTTAGAATCAAAATATTCTTTAACAGCCTCTGCATCTACATGTTCTATATCGATAATTTCTTTCTCTTCTTCCTCCTCTTTCATTACCTTACATACAGCTGCAATAGAATCATTCTCCTTAACATTAATCAATTTAACCCCTTGAGTTGCACGTCCCATAACACGAAGGTCACTTACACGCATACGAATAGTCAATCCTGATTTATTAATAATCATTAAATCATCCGCATCTGTAACAGCATTTATTGATACTAGAAGACCCGTTTTTTCAGTGATATTCATTGTTTTAACTCCTTTACCACCACGGTTAGTTTCACGATATTCATCTAAGAGAGAACGTTTACCATAACCATTCTCAGAAACCACTAAAATCTCACTATTTAAATCGCTTACAGCAACCATTCCTATTACTTCATCTTGCTCATTAGCTAGAGTAATACCTCTCACTCCTGATGCAGTTCTACCCATTGGACGAGTTTTTGCTTCATCAAAACGAACTAATTTACCAGAACGTACAGCAATTAATACCTGACTATTACCATCTGTAAGTTTAGCTTCTAATAGCTCATCATCTTCCTTAATAGTAATTGCATTGATACCATTTAATCGAGGTCTAGAATATTGTTCTAATGGAGTCTTTTTAACTTGACCTTTCTTAGTTGCCATTATTACATATTGGCTATTGATATATTCTTCGTCTTTTAAATCTTGAGTGCAGATAAATGCTTTTACTTTATCATCACTTTCTATATTAATCAAGTTTTGGATAGCACGACCTTTACTTGTTTTTGTTCCTTCTGGAATTTCGTAAACACGCATCCAGAAACACTTACCTTTCTGAGTAAAGAACAACATATATTGGTGATTAGTTGCTACATACATATGCTCTAAGAAATCTTGATCTCTTGTACCAGCAGATTTTTGTCCAACTCCTCCTCTATTTTGTATTTTATATTCAGATAATGGTGTTCTCTTAATATATCCAGCGTGAGAAATAGTAATTACTACTTGCTCATCAGCTATTAAGTCAGTAATACTAACATCTCCACCTGCATATTCTATCTCAGAACGACGTTTATCACCGAATTTTTCCTTTATTTCAACTAACTCTTCCTTAATTAAGTTCATTAATAGCTCTTTACTAGCTAACAACTCTCTTAAGTGATTAATTAATTTCATGATATCGTCATATTCAGAACGAAGTTTATCTTGCTCTAGTCCTGTTAATTGACGTAGACGCATTTCAACAATTGCTCTAGCCTGAATTTCACTTAATGAGAAGCGTTCTATCAATCTAGTTCTCGCTTGATCAGTGTTGCTAGAAGAACGAATAATAGCGATAACTTCGTCAATATTATCAGAAGCAATAATTAATCCTTCTAAAATATGTGCTCTTTCTTCTGCCTTTCTTAATTCAAATTGCGTACGACGTGTAACAACATCAAATCTGTGCTCTACGAAATAATGTATTAATTCTTTTAAGTTCAGTAATTGAGGTCTACCGTTAACTAAAGCAATATTGTTAATACTGAATGAAGATTGTAGCGGTGTATATTTATAAAGTGTATTTAATACGATATTAGGCACAGCATCACGTTTCAATACATACACGATACGCATACCATTTCTATCAGATTCATCTCTAATAGTCGCAATACCTTCTATTTTTTTCTCGTTAATAGACTCAGCAGTTCTTCTGATCATTTCAGCCTTATTAACTTGATATGGAATCTCAGTAACTATAATACAGTCTCTACCATCAATCTCTTCAAAACTTACCTTTGCACGCATAATTACACGTCCACGACCAGTTTTAAAAGCTTCTTTCACACCTTCATAACCATATACTATACCACCTGTAGGAAAATCTGGAGCCTTAATATGATGCATTAACTCATCAATAGTGATATCATTATTGTCGATAAAGGCCAAAGTTCCATCAATAACTTCTGATAAGTTATGAGGTGCCATATTAGTAGCCATACCTACTGCAATACCAGAAGATCCATTTACTAATAAGGTAGGAATACGCGTAGGCATAACTGTTGGTTCCTCAATGGTATCATCAAAGTTCAACTTGAAGTCTACTGTATCTTTATCAATATCTGCTAGAATTTCTTCAGATATCTTTGTCATTCTTACCTCTGTATAACGCATCGCCGCAGGACTATCGCCATCTACAGATCCAAAGTTACCTTGTCCATCAACTAATAAATATCTCAAACTCCAATATTGAGCCATACGAACCATTGCGCCATAAACCGAGATATCTCCGTGAGGGTGAAACTTACCTAACACCTCTCCCACGATTCTCGCAGATTTCTTGAATGGTCTATTAGCGAATACACCTAATTCATACATCCCAAACAATACTCTTCTATGAACAGGTTTCAAGCCATCTCTAACATCAGGAAGCGCTCTAGATACAATCACCGACATTGAATAATCAATGTAAGCAGATTTCATTTCCACGTCTATGTTAATAGGTATTACCTTTTCTCCTTCAGACATAAGTATATAAAATTAAAATTCTCTATTATTAAACGTGCTAATATACGGTTTTTATAGGTTTATATCATGTTTTTTTTAAAACTATTTACCACAAATTCGCCATTCTTTTGCTAAAGATTAAAAAAATATATTTTATACATAAAGTCATTTTTACCATTTAACAATACATATTATTTTAACATTTCAAAAAGACTAAACAATCCAATATCTCACTCAAATTATTAATATATACAAAATACCCCCTATTAATTACAGACTACTTTTACCGTCTTATAAAAAAAACTAATAGGACTCTAAAAGCAACAATACGATTAGAATAATTAGTTCAAAAAAACTTATCACATTACCTTAAAAAATAATACACCATTTGAATTAGCATAACTATAATAAAATATCATGACTAATCTGCATTATAGTCCTCGCTTTCGACAAAAGGTGTTTAGTTTTTTTAAAAAAAAAGTATCAAAAAAAATAAATCTATAGTACTATTTAAGCGTTCCCAGACTTCTCTCCTCTTCAACAGAAACATACTCCACTATAAGCAAACAACTTAAAATCAATATTTAACAAGTTTAACCGCACATATTTTAGTCTTGAAGTCATCTTGATTTTTTAGTTTTCTGAAACTTCATTTCCTTATCACATTAAAAACCATAAAATTCCACACTATCCAACTAGATTTCTACATCAAATAGACCCTTTATATATTAATAGACCCTTTATATATTAATAGATTATGAGGTTTTCTGTAAGCACTTTAACTGTCTAAGCAAAATAAAAAAACACCTCACTTTTTTTAACCTTAAAAAACATATCTAACTAAATTACAACACATTAAAATAAAAACATTTTATTGAGCTAAAATTTTGATGCTTGGTAAAGCTAGTATTCATAAGCATTAGAGCGAAATCCTTCAACACTTCTTCAACACTTTCCCATGATTGCTCCATATAAAAGATCATTTGTTGAAGGAGTCTTGAAGAACTGTTGACGCACTGTTGAAAAAATCATATTCTCTACAGTATTAAAGGCATATAAAGAATACTTAATTTCATCAATCATTTTAAGCACTTTTATTAAAAAAAGACCTTTGAATAATTAAATCATTAATTTTTAAAAAATTTAAAAATAAAACGTTTGTAATGAATTGGATGAGTAGTACTAAGATAAATACACCAGGAGTTTTTAGTTTTCTGAAACTTCTTTATCTCAAACTATTTTTATAAGCTTCTGTTACTTAAAACAGTGGGGCTTTTTATTTAAAACCTCTTTGTAGAAGTGATAAATGTGGTGCTATATATATTTCTATACTGGCTTGGTGGCGTACTTGTACACGCATCATAGGTTTTATTTATTTGCAACGCAAATTTTTATACCCCTTCTTTATTTTACAAAAGTCAAGACGACCTCCTTATATTCCATTGACATACAGCGATAAAAAAACATAGAATTACCTTTTATCATTTGTATAGATAACCAGAATTAATACTAAAAAACCTCTTGAGTATTTTTTCAAAAAAGTTAAGGCATTATTTTTTTAATAGCATTTTTTTTTTCATATTAGCCTATGTCAGTATGACTACTGAGGTACGCTTTTTGCGTAAGTAAATAGAAAAGAAATATTCACCTAATAAAACATTAGATAATGGACGATAATTTTTCACAAGAAGTCAAAGATGTCATCTCTTATAGTAAAGACGAAGCACTAAGATTAGGGCACGACTTTATAGGAACAGAGCATCTTTTATTAGGACTACTTAGAGTTGAGCAAGGTGAAGCAACAAATATTTTACGCAACTTAGATATAGATTTAGAATTTCTACGACATAAAATAGAAACCTTAAACCCTGCCTCAACGCCTAACAAAGACCTAGTTAATGAGAAAATGGCTTTGCATTTAACAAAGCAGGCAGAACGCGCATTAAGACTTACCTATCTTGAAGTAAAACTATTCAAGAATGATGAGATTAATACTACGCATCTTCTATTGTGTATTCTAAAAAACAGTGATGATCCAACAGCTCAAATCCTTACAAAATTAAAAGCTGATTACGAAGCTGTAAAACAAGAATACTTGAATACTTCAAAAGATTCAGATGCTCTAAAGGAAGATATTGTTGATTCCCCAAAAGCAGAAACTTTTGATGAAGACGGACAAAATGACAGCAAAAGCAATGACAGAACTGACAATACTTCTACTAAAACAGGAAAAAGAACCAAAACACCTGTATTAGATAATTTTGGGAGAGATTTAACTGAAATGGCTGAAAATGGCAAGTTAGATCCAGTTGTTGGTCGTGAAAAAGAAATAGAAAGAGTTTCTCAAATTCTTAGTAGACGTAAGAAAAATAATCCTCTACTAATAGGAGAACCTGGAGTTGGAAAATCTGCTATTGCAGAAGGTCTTGCGCTACGTATTATTCAGAAAAAAGTATCACGCGTATTATACAACAAACGTGTAGTAACGCTAGATCTGGCAAGTCTTGTAGCAGGTACGAAATACAGAGGTCAATTTGAAGAGCGCATGAAAGCCGTAATGAACGAGCTTGAGAAAAACGATGACATCATTCTCTTTATAGATGAGATACATACTATTGTAGGTGCTGGTGGTGCTACGGGGTCATTAGATGCATCTAATATGTTTAAACCTGCTCTAGCAAGAGGAGAAATACAATGTATTGGTGCTACTACATTAGATGAATTCCGTCAACATATTGAAAAAGATGGTGCACTAGAAAGAAGATTTCAAAAGGTCATAGTAGAACCTACATCAGTAGATGAAACTATTATTATCTTAAATAATATCAAGGAAAAATACGAAAGCCATCACAACGTTACTTACACAGATGAAGCAATAGAGGCTTGTGTAAAGTTGACAAATAGATATATGAGCGATCGTTTCTTACCAGACAAAGCTATTGATGCACTTGACGAAGTTGGTTCTCGTGTTCATATTACCAATATTAATGTTCCAGAAAACATACTTGAACTAGAAACTAATCTAGAAAAAGTACGTGAAGAAAAGAACGAAATGGTAAAAAAACAAAAATATGAAGAAGCTGCAAAGTTAAGAGATGACGAAAAACAGTTAGAGAAAGATCTTGCTACAGCTCAGGAAGAATGGGAAAAAGATGTGAAAAACAATCGCATCACCGTTACCGAAAATGATGTAGCTGACGTAGTATCAATGATGACAGGTATTCCTGTAAACAGAATTGCTGAAAAAGAAATCACAAAACTAGCAAACCTGCCACAATTAATTAAAGGAAAAGTAATTGGACAAGACGATGCTGTAAGTAAAATAGCTAAAGCAATTCAACGTAATAGAGCTGGTCTTAAAGATCCTAATCGACCAATTGGTTCATTCATCTTTTTAGGTCAAACTGGTGTTGGAAAAACGCAATTAGCTAAAGTTATTGCGAAAGAGATGTTTGACTCTGAGGATGCACTAATTCGCATTGATATGAGTGAATTCATGGAGAAATTTGCAATATCTAGACTTGTAGGTGCGCCTCCAGGATATGTAGGATATGAAGAAGGTGGTCAATTAACTGAAAAAGTAAGAAGAAAACCATATAGCGTTATTCTATTTGATGAAGTAGAGAAAGCTCATCCAGATGTGTTTAACATGTTGCTTCAGGTGCTTGATGATGGACATTTAACAGATAGTTTAGGAAGAAAAGTTGACTTTAGAAATACTATTATTATCATGACGTCAAATATTGGAGCACGTCAACTTAAAGATTTTGGTCAAGGAGTAGGTTTCAGTACTAGCACTAAAAAAGAACAGACTGAACAACATTCTAAATCAGTTATTGAAAATGCTTTGAAAAAAGCCTTTGCTCCTGAATTTTTAAATAGAATTGATGATATTGTTATCTTTAATTCTTTAGAGAAAGAACACATAGAGTCAATTATCGATATCGAGTTAGTAAAGCTTTATAATCGTATAGAAGATTTGGGATACGCAATAGAACTAACTGCTGAGGCAAAAGACTTTATTGCGGACAAAGGATTTGACAAGCAGTATGGAGCTAGACCTCTAAAAAGAGCAATCCAAAAATATATTGAGGATCCTCTAGCAGAAGAAATAGTGAATTCAAAAATTCATAGTGGAGATAAAATTATAATGTCTCTAGGAGAAAATAAAGAAGAGTTAGCAATAACTACTGAATCAACAGAAAATAAGCCTACTAATTAGTAGGCTTATTTTTTTATATTACCTTTTATCGTTAAAGGATAATTACGTAATAACCCTTACCACTAACAATTAACACATTATCATCTTCCGGTATCGTATTTAATAAACTTTTTTAGTTACTTTTATAAGGTAATCTTTATTTCAAAAAAAGAAAAAGTGATTTTAGCATTTTATTTTTCGTTAGATAAAAATAATTTACATTTAAAATCCTACTTTCGCAGCACAATATTATTTTAAATATGTTAGACAAAGTTATTGTTGGTAGTGAAGAATGGTGTTCTTTTTCTACGTTAAATATCCCTGCTATTAAAGCACGTGTAGATTCTGGTGCTAAGACTTCTGCGCTACATGCGGTAAACATCACCCCTATCGAAAAAAATGGAGAGAAATGGGTGAAGTTTGATGTCAATCCTTTACAAAATAATGGTAAAACGATTATTCATTGTGAAGCGTTAGTAGTAGATAAGCGAATTGTAAAAAGTTCAAGCGGCAGTCGTGAATCTAGATATGTTATTAAAACAAATATAGAACTTGCAGGTTCATCTTGGGAAATAGAACTTACTTTGACTAACAGAGATTCTATGGGTTATAGAATGCTGTTGGGTAGAGAAGCTATGAGCGGCAAAATACTTGTTGACCCTGAAAAACACTTTTTAATAGGACAACCAACAGCAGAAAAACTTGAAGAATATTACAATAAACCAAAATCTGAACGCAAAGGACTAAGAATAGGATTATTAGCTAGTAATCCAGAACTATATAGCAACAAGCGAATTATAGAAGCTGGGGAACTTCGTGGACACGAAATGCACTTCTTGAATTTGAAGTACTGCTATATGAAATTAGATGCAAATCAGCCTGAAATTCACTATAGAGGTGGTCGCGTACTAAACGATTTTGATGCTGTGATTCCACGTATTAGACCAAGTATGACTTATTACGGTTGTGCATTGACTAGACATTTTGAATCTTTAAAAGTTTACAGTCTTAACAGTGCTGCAGCTATTACTCAATCGAGAGATAAGTTATTTTCTTTACAGTTATTATTAAATAATGGTATAGATATCCCTACTACAGGTTTTGCTAATTCACCATTAGATACTAATGACTTAATAAAAATGGTAGGAGGAAGTCCTCTTATTGTAAAGCTTTTAGAAGGAACACAAGGTAAAGGTGTGGTATTAGCTGAAACAAAAAAAGCTGCAGAAAGCGTAATCAATGCTTTCAAAAGTTTAAATGCTAATATCCTTGTCCAAGAGTTCATCAAAGAAGCAAATGGAAAAGATATACGTTGCTTTGTAGTAGATGGCAAAGTAGTTGCTGCAATTCAAAGAGAAGCGGTTCCCGGAGAATTCAGAGCAAATATCCATCTAGGTGGTACAGCTTCTGTAATAAAAGTAACTGCAGAAGAAAAGAAAATAGCTATTAAAGCAGCCAAAGCAATGAACCTAAAAGTAGCAGGAGTAGATATTATTCGCTCTGCAAAAGGTCCTTTATTATTAGAAGTAAACTCATCACCTGGATTAGAAGGTATAGAAGGAGCTACCAATAAAGATATTGCATCAGAGATGATAAAAGCTATAGAAAAACAAGTTAAATGGTAAATAGATGGTTGGTAATGCCAACCATCATCTTTATAAAATTAATATTGTAAATGAACCCTTCAGCAAACGGTTGGATTAAAAAATACTTTGGCGAAAAACATGCAGATTATCAATTGTTCGCTAATTTAGATCATGAAGAAATTATAACTAAGATTCGCAATCTAGGCTTCACTTACGGAGTAATAGATACCAAGCTACTGCCTGAAATATATAAAGGCTTTTCTTACACTAGAGAAGAAATATGTAAAATAATATATTTACAACTTCTCGAAAAAGTTTACTATTCTTCATCAAAAAACAACCTGAATAACGAAGGCTTTATTGAAGAGCTTATTAATTTTTACAATCTTCTTATTCCGCATAAAACAAATATCTTTAGTAGTTTATTTACTAGTAAAAACTCCTATTCTAAAGTAGAAGATATCTTTACTATGCGTTGGAAAGATAATTTCTTCTCTCATTCAAAAACCAATGATATTACATTAAATATAATATTATTAAACATTGATATTATTGCATTTCAAGCTTATTTAGCAGGAGAAGTAAACCCATATGCTTACAGTCAGAACTTAATTAATAAACTTATAGAAATTATTATAGCATTTAAAGAAGTTAAGATTGATAAAAATGAAAAAGACATACAACTGCTCGCTTTTTTAAATAAATCACTAACATCTGAACATACAGAACAACAGTCATTTAATATACAATCTCATTACAGAAAATGTTTTTTAATGGATGTTATAATATGTAATTCTTGGAATAATATTACTAAAGAAATAATAATACCTGATCTGAGTAAAGAGCCTTTTTTAAGTTGCCACATTACAAAACAAATAGAAGAAGACAGCAAATTAGCTTTTGAGCAATTTCTTGAAAAGGTGAATTATGACTATTACTTTTATCGCTCAAGTAACTTACTTGACAATGTCATTAAGAACTCAACTAGCTCTATAGAGACTTTACTAATTAGAAATAAAAAAAGACTAATAAAGGAATTACAAAAAAATAGTCAACTAATGAAACTTCTTGTTGACTCAACTTATAGAGAATTAAATACAGAAGAGAAGCAGTTGATTAAAAAACAAACGATTGAAGTAATTAAAACAATTCCTTCTCTTGCTATATTTATATTACCAGGAGGAGGTGTGCTCCTACCTATTATCTTAAAATTTATCCCCTCTTTACTACCTTCATCTTTCAACGAAAATATTGATGAAGATAACTAGATTTTCTTAAATCTTAATTGATAAACTTCATCAAGGTCTTGGTTACTTGTGATGTTTACTTGTAAATCTGTTACATAACCAGAGTTAAGTCCATAAGCCCAGCCGTGAATACTAACGCGTTGATTGCGTGCCCATGCTTGCTGAACAATAGAGGTCTTTGCTAAATCATAAACCTGTTCTTGTACGTTAAGCTCTACAAAACGATTAAATCGCACAGTCTCATCTTCTATTTGATCGAGCTCCACATGGTGCAAGCGATATACAGTTTTTATATGTCGAATCCAGTTGTCTATTAAACCATAAGATTCATTTTTCATTGCAGCTAATACCCCTCCACAACCATAATGTCCACATACTATAATATTTTCAATCTTTAGAATATTTACAGCATAGTCTAATACGCTAAGCATATTCATATCTGAGTGAATTACCATATTGGCAATATTACGATGCAAAAATACATCACCTGGTTCTGCACCAATAATCTCATTTGCTGGAACGCGACTATCTGAACAGCCAATCCATAATAAAGGCGGCATTTGTCGCTCACTTAAACGTTGAAAGTAGTTAGGATTAAGCGCTAACTTCTCCTCTACCCATGCCTTGTTATTTTCAAGAATTTTTTTGTAAAAATCTTTCTGATCGCTATTTATCATTTTTCTCTACAAACATTTCTTTTACAAAGTCAACCTCACCAGTTTCTACTTTATAAAACGCTCCAACAATTCCTATTTCACCGTTCTGATACATATCGCTCAGAACCTCACTTTTATTTAAGATATGATCTATAGTATATTCAACATTATGAAAAGCTACCATATCGATTCCTTCTTTTGAAGTAATATCTACGTCAGAATGATTGTTTTTCACGTAATCAATAGAAGGGTTTACTTTTTCAAGTAAATTACTTAAATGACCTAATTTAGTTCCGTTACAAGCACCAGTAATCGCACCACAATGACTATGTCCTAATACTACAACCAATTTAGAACCAGCTAATTTACAAGCAAATTCCATTGATCCAATAATATCCTCATTTAAAACATTACCTGCAATTCTAGTACTGAAAATATCACCTAAGCCTTGATCAAAGATTAACTCTGCAGAAGTACGGCTATCTATACAGCTAAGAATGATAGCAAAAGGAAATTGGTTTTCTTTAGTTTCATTAACCTGCTCTAATAAATTACTGTGACTTTTTAAATTCTCAACAAATCTTTTATTTCCTTCTTTTAAAAAAGACAAAGCTAATTGAGGAGTTAAACATTTTTGATCATCAATATTGTGTAATCTCATCCTTTTCTATTTTGAACTAATAATAACGGAACAAATGTATATAAAAATGCCTCCTAAACTAATAATTTGATAATTTTATTATCTATTTTTATCAATATATCAAAAAAATAGCATTTTTTAATGTTTTTTATCATACTATTTTTTAGTTGCAAAACATTATCATAACCTATTCTCCGCGGACACCTAAAATATTACAATCGTTAACAATTATATAAAATATTAAATAATTTGCATTAGTACTAAAATAGTTAATACATTTGCACTAAATAAATAACAGGAGGAAAAATTTGTACTGATTGCAACCTCGGTAAAAAATGCTAAAGCAGAAATTTACACTTCCCCTTTAGCCATTTCCTCTATTTTTTAAAACTTTTTAAAATTAATTATTATGGCTTATTACTTCACATCTGAGTCTGTAAGTGAAGGACATCCAGATAAAATTGCAGATCAAATTTCAGATGCATTAATTGACAACTTTTTAGCATTTGACGAAGATTCAAAGGTAGCTTGTGAAACATTAGTTACAACTGGTCAAGTGATCCTTGCAGGAGAGGTTAAATCAAAAACGTATTTAGACGTTCAACAAATTGCTCGTGATGTAATCAAACGTATTGGTTATACTAAAAGTGATTATATGTTTGAAGCAAATTCATGTGGTATCCTTTCTGCTATCCATGAACAATCTGCAGATATCAATCAAGGTGTAGATAAAAAAACTAAGGAAGAGCAAGGTGCTGGTGACCAAGGAATGATGTTTGGTTACGCGACTAAAGAGACTGAAGACTATATGCCTTTAGCATTAGATTTATCTCATAAGTTATTACAAGAATTAGCTGAAATCAGAAGAGAAAATAAAGAAGTTACTTATTTGCGACCTGATGCAAAGAGTCAAATTACTTTAGAGTATGACGACAATAATAATCCTGTACGCATCGTAACTATTGTTTTATCTACTCAACACGATGATTTCATTAAACCTGCTGACAGTACTTTAGAAGCTAAAGAAACTGCTGAAAAAGCGATGCAAGAGCAAATTGAAAAAGACATCAAAACAATCCTTATTCCACGTCTATTAAAAAAATATCCTCAATATCAATACCTATTTGAAAATAGTGAAGAGATTGAACACTTAATTAACCCTACTGGTGTATTTATAATTGGAGGACCTCACGGAGATACTGGATTAACTGGTAGAAAAATTATTGTAGATACTTACGGAGGAAAAGGTGCTCACGGAGGTGGTGCTTTCTCAGGTAAAGATCCTAGTAAAGTAGATAGAAGTGCAGCATACGCTACAAGACATATTGCTAAAAACTTAGTAGCGGCAGGAGTCGCTGATGAAGTATTAGTACAAGTTTCTTACGCAATTGGAGTTGCAAAACCTACTGGTCTATATGTAAACACTTATGGCACTAGTAATGTAAATCTAACTGATGGCGAAATCGCTAAGAAAGTAAGTGAACTTTTTGACTTACGACCTTACTTTATTGAGAAAACATTAAAACTAAGAAACCCAATATACAGTGAGACAGCTGCATATGGACATATGGGACGTAAACCTCAAGTAGTGAAAAAAACTTTCACTAGACCTGGTGGAGAAACTAAAGAAATCGAAGTAGAGTTATTTACTTGGGAAAAATTAGACAGAGTAGACGATATAAAAGCTAAGTTTAATCTATAAGTAAACCTTTTGCTTTTAACCATAATAAAAACAGTAGTAGACTTTTGTTTACTACTGTTTTTTTATACTTTTAAATTCTTTAATCCGATATATAATACTAATGAGGCAACTACTAACTATATTACAAGATAAAAAAGAATACTATAAAGGAAATTCAAAAGAACTAGAAAAATTACTTAATAAACTTGAGTCATTCAGCCATGCACCGACAACGGATAAACATGCGGCAAGAATGCAAATATTCGCAGATAGTCCTGAGCTAACTTCCTTTATTAATCAAGAATTAAAAGATTATTACACCAGTAATAATGATTTCAAGAAAGACGAATATGGCTATTCTGATTATGATATTATAACATCTTGGTATTTATTCACCTTATTAGTCTTGTCTCCAAAAGTAGAAAGTACAGTAACTTATATTATAAGAAATATGATTGCCTCCCAAAATTATAATTTATATATAATAAGGAGAATATTTCACTTGTGCAGCAATCCTGTTTATGAAAAGCAAATGATAGAAGTTGAAGAATATTTCCAAAATTTACATAACAAAACAGCTATCTATAAATGGTTAAATGAACTAAAGGTTATCCCTCCTACTCATTATAATTGGGAGTTTAACTGCCAGATCGCAACTGATAACGAAAAAGTTACTGATAGTATATTTAATAATTTGCAGCTAACAATAAAAGGTTTTGAGCCACTCGGAGATGGAGAATCATTTGAATTAGAAATAACAAATAGACAAAATATAAAAGGTAGATGGAATGACTTCTCCTCTCAAGATTACTTTTATTATGACGATCAGAAGATTCAATTAAGAAAAATTCCTAATGTGCTATCATTAAAAGAATTCATATCAGAATTGGAAGAAATATTTCAAATAAAGTTTAATAAAAAGCTTGAATATAGTTATTTTTCAAAAGGATTTAAAAAGAAAGAAAACATTCAAAAGTGGCTTTTAGAATAATGCTTTACTATCTTATCTCGCCTCTTAGATGACTTTGTGATTTTTAGAAAATATTCCGGGAGGCGAAATAAAAAATTAAGAACAATTCTTAGCAATGATTAAGGTATATAACTTATTGTTTTTGCTAGCCATGAAAAAAAATAATTAATTATATTCCACAATATCCACATCGCACAATAAGCTCAGAATTAATTTAATATGATTTGTAGAAAACAATAGTACTATTAATATAATTAATCGTAATTTTGCATTGTTAATCAGTGTTCTAACTGATCCATTAAAATAAAAGTACACAAATCAAAGTGTAATTTCTCTTGCAAATTGACTGTGAAAAAGTCAATTTAATTTCAACTAATTTTTCGATTTTTTAAATTTAATTCAGGTGTAATCCCAGTGCTATTCGGGGGCGATTGCAGTGTTGTTCGGGGGCGATTGCAGTGTTGTTCGGGAATAACCTGATTTTGCAATGCTCACAAGTACTATTCTCGCAACTTTCCCAAACAAATCAGCTATTCATTTATTTAGATTACACCGTAAGCCTTATTAATACAGGGGTTGAAGTAATGATTGTAATTTTGTAAAGTGTAAATAAAGGTCATTTTTGGACATTATTTACGCTATAAGTAAATAGTTTTACTCGTTTTATATAACGTGAGCTATTACTGCTTCATAAAAAGTATAATTATTATAATATTCAAAGATGAAATAAGAGATGAGTTTAAAAAATAAAATTGAATTGAACTTTAAAACAAAGAATCGCAGTGAGACGATTTTCTTTAAAACTTTTCTATTACCTTACGTTATCTGACTTTTTAGACAATCTCACAATCTACCAGCTATCAGGGAATTATTAAACTTGCACAAGCAAGTATAACTGCTGTAATGATTAAAAATATTTCACTTCTAATTATTTATCGTTGTATTATCACAAACTTTTTTAATTAACTTTAATCAATTAAATTGAGAATTGAGTTAATTCAACCAAAACAAACTGAAAAATAAATAATACAAAAAGGTTATATCCTTTGCTTAGGTATTGTTTTTACCTCACTATAAACTTTACAAAGTTATGACAACATCTATCACCCTTGATTTTATAGGAAAAAACTTTTCACCAGAATTCATTGAAAAAGCAAAAGAGCAAACAATCACAATACTTCATGCATTATTTTTTGACTTCAGTATAGCTGAATATGATCAGGACCAAAGCACACCTACACAGCTATTTTCTGTTGCCAACTATGCAAATGGGTATTCTAATTATGAATTATCGCGATCTATACGTGGTTATTTATATGACAGAGAATTTACTGAGAATGAAATACTATACCTTACAATCTCATTTATTTCAAGTAAGGTTTTCCAGGATATAGTAGATAATCACGAAATAGAAAATGAAGAAGATTTCGATCCATATATACTCGATATTATTCTTTCAAAACATTTATTACGAGAACTTCCCCCTTTTTTAATGGATTATTTAGAATCTACTATTCTTAGATTTAGTAGTGAATTTGATATATCCGATGGTTATATTGACAATATATATTTTGAAGAAAAACAAGTTTATTATATTAACCAATTAATGGATAAATATATATAAATCATCAAACAATATAACCGTTAATTAAAGAAAAAAAATAGCCTCTATCAAACAAAAACATGATAGAGGCTATTTCTTTTTATTATCTTAATAGATCATATATCATTATTCATCAGCAGAATATTCTCCTAACATATCTAAGGTTGGTACAAAATATAATGCACCTGTCTTAGCTGTACTAAAATCTAAAAGTCTATCATAGTTACCTACAGGATTACCGATAAACATATTTTCTAGCATTCTTTTAGTTGTACTAAACTTATTAGCATAAGAAATAAAATATGTACCTATTTCACCTTTTGCTAGATTACCAAAAGGCATATTGTCTCTTAATATTTTTAATGATTCTCCATCTTCACCATCTATACTCGTCAATGCACTATGAGAATTGGTTGGTTTAACACCATCAGGCATTTCAATATCAGACATTTTATATCTACCTATTACTTTCTCTTGTTCTTCAACAGGTGTATTGTTCCAATTGGTCATATTATGTAAATATTTCTGAACAAATAGATAACTACCTCCTTTATACGTTAAATCTTCGTCACCTACTAATCCAAAAAATTCACGGTCAGCATGCATTGGGTTTTCTGTACCATCAACAAATCCTATAATAGAACGCCCATCCCAATAACGGAATCCATGTACCTCATCTAAGCACTCCGCTACTGGATTTAATATATCTGCAAAAGCCATTGCCATTTCAAAGCATACTCCCATATTCTTTGCTCTTATGTGAAAATGTATATCACCAGGAGTAGCCACTGCAGTATGTTTACTTCCAACGATAGGTTCGAAAGGTTTTAGCTCTAGAGGCATTGGCATTGGCATTTTTAACTTTAACCAACCATCATAACTTATACCAAGTACAACACTCGTCACTGCATCGTCAATTCTAATTTTCATTGAATGATTAAAATTTTCAACTAACGCACATACACGTTCGAATGCTTCTCTAAAATCTGTTCCTTCTTTAAATTGCCAAACAGAAAAAACCGTATTATGATTAGGATAATCAGTTACATTTTGTGGAATATACTCAGGTCTTGCCATCTTTTTAATTAGTTTATCTTAATTATTACTTTAAAGGTAATACATTTATTAAATAACTTAAAATACTATAGTAAGAATTTTAACTATTTAGAACAATTACAACTTTATAACCACTTTAAATAAAATAAGATGAATAATTTAACTAATAATAATTAAACAACTTCTTACTTTTTTAAATTCAATATATGACAAGCATATAAATAAAAAAGTCATCAGTATAAATTGATGACTCTACTAAAAATAATTATATCATTTCATTAATTATTCCGAATATTCGTTGGAACGTAAGCTGTAATTTTTTTCATCTTATCATTAAAAAACAATAAAACAAAACCAATAATTATAAATGGAATACTTAACCATTGTCCCATATTCAATACCATATCATTTTCAAAGTTTACCTGGTTCTCTTTAAAAAATTCCAAAATAAAACGAATACTAAACATTGATATTAAAAAATAACTAAAGAATATTCCGTTTGATTTTACTTTTCCACTGCGGTACAACAGCCATAATATCACACTTACCAGTATATATCCAAAAGCTTCGTATAACTGCGTAGGATGTCTTGGAATCATATCGTCATTAGCAAAGATAATTCCCCAATTACCATTTGTTGGTTTACCATAAATCTCAGAGTTCATAAAATTACCAAATCTTATGAAAGCTCCAGTAATAGGCACTCCAATAGCAATGCGGTCTAATAACCAGAAAGCACCAATCTTATATTTACGACAGAATAAATAAATAGCTAGCAATACACCAATTGCACCACCATGACTCGCTAATCCCATAAAACCAACATATTGCCAATGACCTGCAACATTCTGAAAAGGAATAAATATTTCTAAAATATGATTCTTGTAATATTCAAAATCATAAAATAAACAATGTCCTAACCTTGCCCCTACTAATGTTCCTACTAGAATATACATCAGAAGAATATCTAAATAACGAATATTGATATTTTCTCTTTTGAAAATATACTTTACAATATTGTACCCTAATAGTAATCCAATAGCAAACAGTAATCCATAATATCTTACAGGAACTCCTGCAATCGTTACTAATTCTGGATTAGCTTCCCATATCATAATGGCTGAACTCATTTATTTCTTCTTTTTTAATTAAAATCTGCACAAAGTAATAAAAATCAAAAAGACAGCACTATTTTTTTTTCATAATAAAAACTTATTCTTTCATTTTACTCAATTCTGACATAGGCGCTCTCCAATTGTTAAATATTATAATTTATGTTAATCTGTTAACCTTTACCCATTATTTCAAAGGCAAAAAATGAATTAAAACATTTGTATTTTTTATATTTGAATAGCAAATAAAATTAGATTAATTATGAGTACAATGAAAGCCGCACGCTGGTATGCAGCAAAAGATATTAGAGTAGAAGAAATAGAAATTCCTACTCCCAAAAAAGGACAAGTAAAGGTAGCAGTACAATATGCAGGTATATGTGGTTCTGATTTACATGAATATGTACATGGACCTCAACTTATTCCTCTAGACAAACCTTATCCATTAAACGGACATCAAGGTGTAACTACTTTAGGTCATGAGTTTTCAGGAATAGTAGAAGAAATCGGTGAAGGGGTGCATAACGTAAAAGTAGGTGATCGCGTAGTAATAGAACCTATCTATAAAAACTTTGACAGCCCATTTGTAACATCAGGAGAATATAACTTAGGAGAGCACTTAGGCTTTATAGGACTTGCGGGTAACGGCGGTTTTGCGAATTATGTAGTAGTTGAAGATTATATGATTCATAAAATCCCTGATACAATGTCTTTTGAACAAGGTGCTTTGGTAGAACCTGCTGCTGTTGCAGTATATGCTGTATTACAAAGTGGATTAAAGATAGGACAATCAGTATTAGTTTCTGGAGCAGGGCCAATCGGTTTATTATGTGCACAAGCTGCTTTAGCTGCGGGAGCTTCTACCGTTATTGTAACTGATGTAGCAGAAAAACGTTTGGAGAAAGCTAAAGAAATTGGCGCTACCCACGTATTTAATGCTATGGAAGAAAATCTACCAGCTAAAATTAAAGAGTTAACTGGAGGTTTAGGAGTGAATGTATTTTTAGACTGTGCTGGAGTACAAGCTTCTTATAATACAGGTATTGCGTCTACTCGTAACGGAGGGACTGCTGTATTAGTAGCTTTGTTTGGAAAACCAGTTCAACACGATGCTCTTGATCAAGTATTAAGAGAAATAACTGTAAAAGGTGTTATTGCTTATAGAAACATATTCCCTGAAGTAATTAATCTAATCGATTCAGGACGTATGGAAGTAGAAAAACTTGTAA
Source organism: Myroides injenensis M09-0166 (assembly GCF_000246945.1). Lineage (GTDB taxonomy): Bacteria > Bacteroidota > Bacteroidia > Flavobacteriales > Flavobacteriaceae > Flavobacterium > Flavobacterium injenense. The sequence goes on along the minus strand of NZ_BAEX01000047.1, from coordinate 6,450 downwards.
CTAACAAAATTACTCTTGATGATATCGTTACTAAAGGATTTGAAGCTTTAGTTAACAATCCATCTGAAGTAAAAATTCTTATTGACATCAATAAGTAAAAAAACATATTATACAAAAAAGGGAGCAATGCTCCCTTTTTTTATATCACAAACTTTATATCCTCTTTAATTATTTCAAAAATAGAAGTTACTTTATTTTCTTAACTACTTCTCCTAACATATGTCTGATTTCTTGAAACATAGCTTTCGTATCCGCTTCTACTAAATCCTCTGGTTTAAACTCTTCAGTAGCAATACTACAAGCATATTCCCATATTTCTAAAACATCATATACTGAAATTTTGTAAGGTTCATAGAAAGTATTATCTGAATGCAATTCTAATGTCTCATCATCTATTCTATAAACACGCTTATATACCACACCATCATTCGCAGTAATGATAATATAAGTATGCCCATTCCTAACATCTTCTAATCGCTCTAAGTAACTACCTACAATAAAAGAACCTTCCTGATGAGGAGGCATAGAATCCCCTTCTATAGGGAATGCTCGATACTTTCCTTCTCTCAAAAAAGGCAGTGAAATCTGATCAAGATTTTGAATAAACTCTGGGTCTGCATATCCTGTCAGATATCCTGCTCTAGCTTTATGGGGAATAATTTCTATAAAATTATTCCCAGTAGAGGCATCTACCATAATAGGTAATAGAATACGATTGTCTTCTAACTTTAATAAATCCTGCATAGGTACTTTTCGAAGATCTACTGAAATCATAAGATCTACACTTACGTGAAAAAAGCGTGAAATACGCAATAACACTTCTAGAGGTGGTTCTGAAGCACCCTCTTCATATTTAGAATATCGTGCACGAGTAATCATTAACTCATCAGCTACTTTCTGCTGAGACATCCCCTTCTGTGCTCGGAGATATCGAATATTATCGGATAGTAAAGACATTTTGCTATTATTTATAGTAACAAATATATTAAACTTTGCTAATATATATAGTAATTTCGTTTAAATATTTTCAAACAAAATAATGGAACGAGCAATAGCACATTTAGATTTAGATACTTTTTTTGTCTCTTGTGAACGGTTGAAAAACTCTTCATTAGAAGGTCTGCCTATAATCATAGGTGGTGGAGACCGAGGAGTAGTTGCGAGCTGTTCATATGAAGCGCGTTATTATGGAGTACGATCAGCTATGCCTATCCGCATGGCTATGAGATTATGCCCACAAGTAAAGGTCATAAAAGGAGATATGCACCACTATTCACTAATGTCACACCTCATTACTGATATTATTAGTGAGCAAGCTCCTGTTGTCGAAAAAGCTAGCATTGATGAATTCTATCTAGATTTGACAGGGATGGACAAATTCTTTAATACTGCTAAATGGACAGCAGAACTCATTGATAAAATAAAAAAGAATAGTGGACTTCCTCTAAGTTATGCTCTGTCCATTAACAAAACTGTTTCTAAAATAGGAACTGGAGAGGCTAAACCTCAAGGAGCAATACAAATACCTCAACTTGAAGTACAGCCCTTTTTAAACCCTCTATCGATTAGAAAAATACCGATGTTAGGTGAGGTAACTTATACTACGCTCTCACGTATAGGAATAAGAAATATACAGACATTATCAGAAATGCCTGTACAAGTATTACAACAAATACTTGGAAAAAACGGTACTGACTTATGGAAAAAAGCCAATGGAATTGACTATTCACCTGTCGAGCCATATAGAGAACGTAAATCAATCTCTACAGAACATACTTTTGACCAAGACACTATAGATATCCCTCTGTTAAAAGCAATCTTATCAGGAATGATAGAAAAATTAGCTTTTCAGTTGCGTTCAGAAAATTGGCTGACCTCTACCCTAATGGTAAAAATACGCTATGCTAATTTTGATACAGAAACTAAACAGACAAAACTTCCTTATACATCAGCTGATCATATATTAACTAAACTAGCCTATGAACTTTTTGATAAACTTTATCAACGTCGTATGCGCTTACGCTTAATTGGGGTACAGTTTAGTGGATTAGTAAGAGGGAGCTATCAAATGAATCTTTTTGAAGATACACAAGAAATGATGGCGCTCTATCAAGCTATGGATAAAATGAAAAAGAAATACGGTATTGACTCAGTTGCCAGATGCTCTGGGGCATTCTTACACAACAAGAAAAACAAATAAATATGTTACTCAATTGTCATTCTTATTACAGTTTGCGCTATGGAACTATACCTTTAGAGCGATTAGTTCACCTTGCAAAAGAGCATGCTATTACCGCTATGGCATTGACAGATATTAATACATTTAATGGAATTTATGATTTTGTAAAACTATGTCATAAAGCAAACATTAAACCTTTAGTAGGTATAGAGTTTCGACAAGGAAATAAATTGTATTATATCGCTTTAGCTAAGAATGAAAACGCAGTAGCTGAATTGAGCTCTTTCTTAACATCTTACAATAAAACAGAAACACCACTTCCTAAAGTTGCTCCTACTTTTAAGGATAGTTTTATCATTTACCCTATTAATAATACACCTGAAACATTACAAGAGAATGAATACGTAGGCATTGAATATAGCCAGATTAATTTACTCTATCAGAAAAAGTGGAGTCAACACATAAATAAAATGGTGATTCTACACACTGTAAATCACATCCATAACGATGACTATCAACTTCATAAAATTCTACGTGCTATCAATGGTAACCAACTACTTTCAAAATTAAGCGAAGAAGAATTTGCTTCTCCTTTCCATACTATGAAATCAGAAGATGACATTGCACAGCATTATACCGACTATCCTATTATTATTGAAAACACAAAGCGAATAATAGCTAGTTGTAATTATTTCTTTGATTATAAAAAACCTAAAAATAAGCAACTTTATACTCAAAATAAAGATACAGATATGGCTCTACTTTCTCGCTTAGCTTATGAAGGGCTAGAAAGGATATATGGTCTACATCACAATGAAGCACGGTTAAGAGTAGAAAAAGAACTAAAAGTCATTAATGAGCTTAATTTTACTGGTTATTTTTTAATTACCTGGGACATTATCCGTTATAGTCTTAGCCAAGGATTTACTCATATAGGACGAGGTAGTGGTGCTAATAGTATTATCGGGTACTGTCTTGGTATTACCAATGTTTGCCCTCTTGAATTAGACTTATATTTTGAGCGATTTCTCAATGAAAATAGGAAGTCCCCTCCCGACTTTGATATTGACTGGTCTTGGAAAGAGAGAAATACTATTCTTGATTATATTTTTAATCGCTATGGAGATAATCACGTCGCTTTTTGTGGTGCTATTTCTACCTTTAAATATCGCTCTATTATCAGAGAAATAGGTAAAGTATATGGTTTACCAAAAGAAGAACTCGATAATCTAACTAGAACTGATATCTCATTTCAGCAGCTCAATAGCGTTGAAAAAGACATTCATCATTATGGTCAAATGTTAGAAGGCTTTCCTAATCAGCGAACAATGCACCCGTGTGGAGTATTAATTTCTGAAGAACCTATTACTCAATATACAGCACTAGACTATCCACCAAAAGGATATCCAGTTGCCCAATTTGATATGCACATTGCAGAAGATATTAGCTTTTTTAAATTTGATATTCTTAGCCAACGAGGTATTGGACATATTAATGACGCTGTAAAACTTATTGCCAAGAATAAGAACATCACCATTGACGTTCATGATATATCACTATCTAAGGACAATCCAAAAGCTAACTACTATCTAGAAAGAGGAAATACCATTGGATGCTTTTATATCGAAAGTCCTGCTATGAGAGGATTATTAAGACGTCTTAAATGTGATAATTATAAAACACTAGTAGCAGCTTCTTCTATTATTAGACCTGGAGTAGCAAAAAGTGGAATGATGCAAGAGTATATATTTCGACATAATAACCCTACTAAGTTTGAATATTTTCACCCTGTATTTAAAGAACAATTAGGAGAAACCTATGGCATTATGGTCTACCAAGAAGATGTTATAAAAATAGCATTACATTATGGTGGATTACCCGCCACAGATGGTGATATTCTAAGAAGAGCAATGAGCGGTAAAACACGATCAAAAGATGTGTTGCTATCTGTTAAACAGCGTTTTTTTGAACATTGCGAACAGAAAGGACACCCACGCCAACTAAGTGAAGAAATCTATCGCCAAATAGAATCATTTGCTGGTTATTCATTTTGTAAAGCACATTCTGCCTCTTATGCAATAGAAAGTTACCAAAGTCTTTATCTTAAGACTTATTACCCTTTAGAGTTTATTACCGCTGTGATTAATAATCAAGGAGGTTTCTATAGAACAGAAATCTATGTACATGAAGCCAAACAAGCAGGAGCAATTGTAAAACCACCTTGTATTAATAAAAGCGATATAGAAACAACGCTTGATGATAATATTATCTATTTGGGGTTCATATTTATGCAAGGAATAAACAATGAACTTATCCACCGTATTATTAATGAAAGAGAAAACAATGGTGCCTATACCTCCATAGATAATTTCGTACAGCGTGTTAATATTGGTATTGAAGCTCTACAGAATCTTATTTTTATTGGTGCCTTTTCTTGTTTTGGAAAGCAAAAAAATGAACTGCTTATACAAGCAAGACTTCTACTTCTTGTACAAAAAAAAGATACGACGCCTACTCTATTACAAGAACCAATTAAAGAATATCACTTCCCCACTTTGCAGCGCTCCATACATGAAGACGCTTTTGATGAGATAGAATTATTAGGGTTTACTGTATCTTGTACTCCATTTGACTTATTAAAGACTAAATTTAGAGGAGATGTAATGGTGTGCGATTTAGAAAAATATCATAAGAAAACGGTTCGAATGGTTGCTTATTTAATTGCTAGAAAGCACGTCCCTACAGTAAGAGGCTCTATGTATTTTGGGACATGGATAGATGTAAATGGTGAGTATTTTGACACTGTGCATTTTCCAGATAGTTTGGAACAATATCCTTTTCAGGGTGGAGGCTGTTATTTACTATTGGGAATTGTAGAAGTAGAATATCACTTCCCAAATATTCATATACAAAAAATGGCAAAACTACCATTCATAGCTGACCCACGTTATCACTATGATGACAAAAATAAAAACACCGCAACTCAGAACAAATTAAAAGAAGACGTCAGCTTAACTCACCGCAAGCCATATCCACGAGCCATGGAAATTAACTTACCACGACATCGTATGAAATCAAAATCATAATTAACTAATTAAACAACAAAAAAGGCATCCCTCTCAGGATGCCTTCATATTTTAAGCGTTTAATAAATTTAATGATTCTTGAAGTTCAGGTTTCCCTTGAACATATCCATTTACCCATTTTGCTAACTGATCAACATCATAAGGTAATAATTGATTTATAGCTTTTTGAAGCTCTTTATAAAATAACTTAGGATCAAAACTTACATTCTCAAGAACTGTTCTTGCGAAATCAAACATTAATCGTGTTTTCATGCCTATTATGTTTTTTTTCATTACTATAGTAAACATAACAATATTGGTTGTATTTTCCAGTTTACACCTAAAACTTTAATACAATTTTAATAATTAATATGGTATTAATATTTTTAAAACCTAAATACATTAAAAATAACAAAAATACCCCACAACTATTTAAATTCTTTCAATCCAAATCAATAATTAACTGAATATGAATACATAAAAAGATCATTTTTTTATATTTTTACATTATAAGGAATAATAATCTCTCTCATGAAAGAAAACTTAGAAAATGCTATAAAACAACATATTGATTTAGAACAAAATGAGCTTAAGAAGTTTATCTCACTATTTGATTCTAAAGCTATTCGTAAAAAACATTTTTTATTACAAGAAGGAGAAATATGCAAATTCGAAGGTTTCGTTACAAAAGGATTGTTTAAAGTATATCATTTAGATGCAAAAGGAATAGAACAGATACTTTATTTTGCAATGGAAGGCTGGTGGATTACAGATATAGATAGTTTTACTACACAACGCCCCTCACAACTTTTTATAGAAGCATTAGAAGATAGCGAAGTATTACTAATCTCTAAACAGGATAAAGAAAAAGCCTATCAAGAAATCCCCACTATAGAAAAGCTTTTTAGAGTAATGACCCAAAAAACACATGTCGCACTACAACGACGAATGATAGATAACTTAAGCAAAACTGCTGATCAACGCTACATAGATTTCATTACAAAATATCCAAAGCTTTTACAACGATTAACCAATATACAAATTGCTGCCTACTTAGGTATTAGTCACGAGTTCTTAAGTAAAATAAGAAAGAAAATTACGCTTAATGAATAAATATAATCTCCTAAACATTAAAAAAGTACATATATAATCTAAAAGTTTTGAATTCACAATTTGACATAAAAGCAGTTTTTAAATGTGAAAGCC
>NZ_BAEX01000048.1 GCF_000246945.1 Myroides injenensis M09-0166 | reverse complement strand
TCTACATATAATTAATGGTATCTTTTTTTATTACCTACATCAATAGTATTAATTTTTTTTATGAAAAAAACCCATAAAAAAGGAAATAGAAACATTAATATGATATTGAAAAAAGAGATTCTCTGTTTTGACTTAGCTAATTGATATCCTAATATCAAGTAGCTGATTAGCCAAAATAAAACTATAATTATTACAAAAATTTTCATATCCATTATAATTAATTAAAAATATGCTAATATTGCTAATAAACTAGCATAACAACTTGGAATAAAATCACAAAGAGTATCACACATTGCATCTGATTCACAAGCTTTTTTTGCAGTTTGATATACTCGTACTACACATTCTGTATATCTTTCTCTAATAGTTCTTTCAATTGTCTTATCATTTTTTAATCTAGATTCAAGTTTATAAGAAGTTGTTCTAGATTCCTTTTCATCAACAATTATATATCTTAAACCTTTTTTTCTTTTTCAAATTCAATATCCATAATAAATGATTTAGATTCAGAATATAATGAAGCAGAAATTAATATCGAATGATTAAAAGCTAAATTTAATATAAAATTTTTTATAAACAAAAAATAGTATTAATCAATTTTGATACCTAAATATCTTTTAAAAAATCAAAAATAAGTTTATCTTACGGTGATACTTTGTAAGACATTTTTTCTTACATAATTATTATCTAATCAAAATATTTATATGACTATAGAAGAATTTAAAAATAGCTTAACCTTACCGATTGTTGCTTCACCAATGTTTATTGTTTCGGGTACAAAATTAGTAATAGAGTGTTGTAAAAATGGTATTGTAGGGACTTTTCCAGCATTAAATGGACGTAGTACAGAAGATTTTGAAGCAATGCTTAAAGAGGTTACTTCTGAGTTAGCCGCTTATGAGAAAGAAACTGGGATTAAACCAGCCCCTTTTGGCGTAAACTTAATTGTAAACAAGACAAATCCACGAGTAATGCCTGATCTACAATTATGTATAAAGTATAAAGTGCCTTTGGTTATTACTTCATTAGGAGCAGTTAAAGATTTAGTAGATGCTGTTCATAGTTATGGAGGATTAGTTTTTCACGATATTGTAAAAAAGAGACATGCTGAGAAAGCAGCTGAGGCTGGAGTAGATGGCTTAATATGTGTGGCAGCGGGTGCTGGTGGACATGCTGGTTTAGCTAATCCGTTTGCATTAATAGCTGAGATTAAAAGTTTCTTTAATGGTGCAATTTTGTTAGCAGGTAGTATAGACACTGGTAATGATGTATTAGCTGCTCAGATTATGGGAGCAGATTTTGCCTATATGGGTACACGATTTATTGCTACAGAAGAGTGTGTCGCAGTAGAGGAATATAAGCAAATGCTTGTAAATTCGGGTATTGACGATATTATCTATACTGCTGGAGTATCTGGAGTGCCTGCGAATTTCTTGAAACCAAGTATAATTAATGCGGGTATTGATTTATCCGAAAAGAAAGAAGAAGATTTTTCTCAATTGACTGGAGATAATGCAAAAGCATGGAAAGATATTTGGTCAGCAGGTCATGGTACTGCTGGGATAAATAGTGTGCTTAGTGTAAAAGATTTAGTACAACAGCTAAAAGTTGAATATAAGCACGCTTTAGAAAAAAATGCTACTATACAAGCGCATTTAAAGTTTTAGCAAATAAGAAATAAACACTCTTTTGTGTAATGGAAAAAGCTCCAGAATAGTTTTAGACTATTATGGGGCTTTTTCTATTAATTTAGTTTTGATTAAATATTTAATAAATCGATATAAATACGTATAAAAAATCAAACTATCTTTTTATTAATAACAGGAATTACTTGTGCTGCAATAATAATTGGATAAAAATAAAAAACATTAACATTCGTATTTGTGTTTTAAAAAAATAAACTATATTTGCAGCTCATTATCAAGAATTTCTCTATTGTATAAATAGTAGAATAGCAACCTGCAACAACAAGCAAGGTGCTGAAATCGATAAGCCAGAAATGGAAAAAATGTTGAATACTCTTCTTTAAAAGAATCCAACTTTAGCTTTTCTGGCAACAAATAATACAAACAACAATATAATTGTAATTAAAATGTCAGAGAACAAATTTTATTCATTAATTCCATTTTTAGTCTTTATAGCTGTCTTTCTAGGTGGTGGTATCTTATTAGGTGATTTTTACAAAATACCTTCTCCTATCGCTATAAGTATTGGTATAATTACTGCTTTCATTCTTTTTTATAAAACCTCACTTAATGATAAAGTTATCTCCTTAGTGGAGGGGTGTGGAGATAGTAAAATCATTACGATGTGCCTGATTTATTTATTAGCAGGTGCATTTGCAGTTGTTACTAAAGCTATTGGTGGAGTAGATATGATGGTGAATATAGGTCTAAGTTATATTCCTGTAGAATATTTAGCATTGGGTATTTTTGTTATTGCTTGTTTTTTATCTATGTCTATTGGTACATCAGTAGGAACTATTGTAGCATTAGGTCCTATAGTAATTGGACTTGGTGAGAAATCAGAAACTCCATTGGGTTTACTATGTGGTACACTTTTAGGAGGAGCAATGTTTGGAGACAATTTATCAATTATTTCAGATACTACTATTACCGCTACTCAAACAGTGGGTTGTGAGATGAGAGATAAGTTTAAAGAGAATTTTAAATTAGCACTGCCTGCAGCTATTATTACTTGTATTATCTTGTTTTTTATGAGTAATGATAATGGTGGTGTGCCTTTAGAATTAGATACAAATCACAATTATTGGTTGATTATTCCATATATATTAATTTTAGTATTAGCATTATTAGGAGTACAAGTTTTTGCTGCTCTATTTATTGGAATTATTGTTGCGGGAGGTATTGGTTTAATACAAAATGATTTTGATTTCTTAGGTTTAGCCAATTTAATATATGAAGGGTTTTTATCAATGATTGATATTTTCTTATTATCAATGCTTACAGGGGGATTAGCGCGTATGGTAGAGAAAGAAGGTGGTATTCAGTGGATATTAAAAAACATGCAAAAGCGTATGAAAACTCCAGCAAGTGCAGAATATGGTATTGCTGCTTTAGTATCAGGAGTAGCTATCTGTATGGCAAATAACACTGTTTCTATATTAGTAGCGGGTAATCTAGCACATGATGTAGCAACTGAATATAAACTAAGTCGTTCTTATGTAGCCTCAATATTAGATATTTTTGCCTGTGTGGTACAAGGAATATTGCCGTATGGTGCGCAGGTGTTAATTATTTTAAGTTTTACAAATGGTAAGGCAGATTATTTTGAGCTAGCTAGCCATGCTTATTACTTTGGTTTATTACTGATTATAACATTAGTTTATATGATGTTTTTTAGAAAGCGTACAGAAAATAAAGAAGTAGTATAACAATTTGTTTATATTTGCGATTAGTTCAAAAATTAAATTGGATTCACAAATGAAATTATTACAAGGTAAAATAGCTATTATTACTGGTGCAACAAGAGGTATTGGTAGAGGAGTAGCAAAAGCATTTGCAGAACAAGGAGCTAATGTTGCTTTCACTTATAGTTCTTCAGCACAAGCTGCAGAAGAATTAGAAAAAGAGTTATCAGCTTTAGGGGTACAAGTAAAAGGTTACCAATCTAATGCCGCTGATTACAGTGCAGCAGAGAAGCTTGTAGAAGAAATTCTTAAAGATTTTGGAAACATCGATATCTTAGTTAATAACGCTGGTATTACTAAAGATAATTTATTAATGAGAATGTCAGAAGCAGACTTCGATCAAGTGATTGAAATCAACTTAAAATCTGTATTCAATATGACTAAAGCTGTTCAACGCACAATGTTGAAAAACAGAAAAGGGTCTATCATTAATATGAGCTCTGTAGTAGGAGTAAAAGGTAATGCTGGTCAAGCAAATTACGCTGCATCTAAAGCAGGTGTAATTGGATTCTCTAAATCAATTGCTTTAGAATTAGGTTCAAGAAATATACGTTGTAATGTTATTGCTCCTGGATTTATTGAAACAGAAATGACTGGTAAATTACCAGAAGAGGTAGTAAAAGGATGGAGAGATGCTATTCCATTAAAAAGAGGTGGTACAGCAGAAGATGTAGCTAATACTTGTATTTTCTTAGCATCTGATATGTCTGCTTATATAACAGGTCAAGTAATTAATGTTGACGGTGGAATGTTAACTTAATACAATTATAAAATACTATAAAAAAGGTCTTACTAAATACAGTAAGACTTTTTTTGTGTAATAAGATAATAGTTAATTTATTAGATAGTTTATTTAAAGAACAGCTGATAATTTACTATTTTTGGATAGTATATACGTCGTCTTATGAATAAAATAGTAAAAGGTGGAGTCAAATTAGGGCAAGAAGGACTTAAAACATTTAAGATTGTTCTTATCTGTAGTTTTAGATGGATAGTAATGATGCTGACAGGAATTGCTTTGTCTTCATTTATATTTATTTATTCAATGACTAAGGCTTATAAATTAAGAGAAGGGACGGATGCAGTTGGTTTTATGCCTAATTTAAAAGCTTTATTTTCAGATACTAACTTTTCTGCCATTGTAATATTACTTATTCAAATAATCTTCGTTATTCTATATTTTTGGATAGCTAATCGCTATGCTATTCAAAAGGCTATAAGTTTAATATGGGAGCGTCAGGGAAGTTCTTATTTTGAAAATTATATAGGGCGATTATTAGGTTATTTAGAAGCAAAAAGCCCTATGTTGTTTGCCAATGATGTTATTAATAAAGATGTGATAAAAGAAGAGCTAATTTCTTTAAATAATAAAACTGCGGTAAGTAATTTTGTTTTAAGAAAGTCAACAAATTATATCGTTAAAAAGGCTCCTTTGGGAAGAAAGACAGGTAATTTAGTACAACAACTATCTAGTGTGAAGTTTAATCCTGCTAATCTTCTTCCTGCGTTATGGGGATTCTATGCTTTAGTAATCCTACAAGTATTGATGATAATTTATTTATGTTTTTATTTATAATATATAGTGTTGTATTTATGGTAATTACGTGTATTTAATTAAAGTGAATAATTAATATAAAAAAGCCTTATTAATTATATTAGTAAGGCTTTTTTTATTGATTACTGTTGCATTAAAAGTTTAAAATGGTTAATCATTCGCATATAGTTTTCAATAGTTATTGACTCATCTTCATTGTGTATTTGTCTTTGTTCAAATTCATTTACTTCTATAGGCATAAAACGAAAAACATTATCTGATATTATCTCATATTTGTAGGCATCAGTACCACCAATCGTCAAATACGGGGTAATAATGGCATTGGGATAATTAACAGCAATTATTTCTTCTAACTTCTTGTATTGCTCACTATTGTGTGGTGATAGTTTAGAAGGCTCTCTTTGAGAAATTATTTTGTATTCTACATCGTAATCTTTGCAAATATCTTTGACGTGTTGCATTACTTGATCCACTGAGTTTCCTTGTAATATTCTAAAGTTTACTGTAATATCTGTTGCAGCAGATAAGACGTTAGGCGCATCACTAGCATGTGCCATAGTAATGGCAGTTGTCGTTCTTACCAAAGCATTCGAGCCAGGATTGTTTTCTAATGTTTTTAAAAGAGTTCCTTTTAAAAGCCATTGATTACTAATGGCAAGACGAGATTTAAAATCCATAACGCCACCTATGTTATTTAGAAAATTCTCTATAGGAGGAATTATTGTAGCAGGCATTTGGTTGGTGTTTAATTTTTCAATGATTTCAGCAGCTAATACAAGTGATCCTTTTTTCGGAGGCATAGATGAGTGCCCACCAGTTCCCTTTACAGTAATTTGTAAGGTAAGAAAGCCTTTTTCAGCAACACCAATTAGTGCGATAGCATTATCAACTGTATTGAGAACAGATTTAGGACTTGTGACAAAACCTCCTTCATCATAAACAGCATCGAATTCAATATTGTGAGCTTTAAAATAGTCTGCTATTTTTAAAGCTCCTTGTCGGCCGCTGACTTCTTCATCATGACCAAAGGCAAAATAAATATCTTGTTTTGGTTGATAACCTTCTTTTAGCAACTCTTCTGAAGCTTCTAAAATAGAGATTAGCATTCCCTTCATATCTAATGTTCCTCTTCCATATATTCTGCCGTTTTCTACCACACCACTAAAAGGAGGATGACTCCATGATGTTTTATATTCATTTAATGGGGCAGAAGAGCTATTCGGATTAAAAATAGGCTGTTCCGTATGTAATGGCGCATCTTCAGCATAGTTACTGATAGGTACGACATCGTAATGTGATAAAAATAGTAAAGGTTTCTGTGAGTTACTTTTTCCTTTCCAATGGAAGATTAAACCATATTTGTTAACTGTTGTAGTTGCCATATTTTGGTAAACCAAAGGGTATTCTTTTTCTAAGAACTCTTTAAATTCATCAAAAGGTTTAAAATTTGTTTCTTCATAAACAACAGTACTCACAGTGGGAATTTGTATTGCCAGCGACAAACGTTTAATAGCCTTTTCATTGATAGGTAAGGTTACAGGTTGGTCTTTTAAAGTGCTTACCTTTTTAAAATTATATGTGAATGTCCTGATCACTACTGTAATTAATAGAATAACAATAAGTAATAGGGTAAATAGAATAAATTTTTTAGTATTCATCGTTTTGTTTTTTTGTAGCCTATACAATAATTAGACCTTTTTGTCAGAATTCGTCCACTAATATAAAGTAATTAACGATTTAAAAGCTTATTTCTGATGGTAAGGAATCAAAAAATATTACTTTAGCTATATACAAAATAGTTAAGAGAGATGGATAGATTTACCGCGATAGATTTTGAAACGGCACAACCAAACAGAGCGAGTATTTGTCAAGTTGGTTTAGTTGTAGTGGAAAATAATAAGATTGTTGACTCCTTAAATTTGTTAATACAACCACCACAGAATACTTATTGGTCAAAATTTATTCAAGTACATGGTATTACTCCAGAAGACACATTATATGCGCCAACATTTGAAGAAGTATGGCATAAAATAGAGCCATATATTAAATTTCAAAATGTAGTTGCACATAATGGATTTGGATTTGATTTTCCAGTTTTAGAAAAGACTTTAAATTACTACAATCTAGAAGTTCCCGAGTATGAAAAACACTGTACCTATCGCATTTATAGAAAAGGGCTAGCTGCATTAGCGCAGCTGTATAGAATCCAACTAAATCACCATGATGCATTAAGTGATGCTAAAGCATGTGCAGAATTGTTTAGTAGATACTTGCGAATGGAATCAACTAATAATAATATTTAATGAAAGAAGATAATAATTATATAGATCACAATAAAGCTGCTTGGGATAAACAAGCTCTTGCTAATGTGCAGTGGTCTCAGCCAGTAAGTCAAGAGTTAATAGCTGATGCAAAACAAGGTAATTGGGAGGTATATGTACTTCCGACACCAATAGCTAAATCTTGGCTAGGGGATATCAAAGGGAAAAAGATTCTGTGTCTAGCATCTGCTGGAGGTCAACAGGCACCAGTTTTGGCCGCAGCAGGAGCAGAGGTCACCGTAATAGACATCTCTCAAGAACAGCTAAATAAAGATAGAGAAGTAGCTAATAGAGATCAATTAGAATTAATTACTGTTCAAGGGGATATGAGGGATTTGAGTTGTTTTGTTAATGAGACGTTTGATCTTATCATACACCCTATTTCTAATTTGTATGTGGAAGATGTAAACCCTGTGTGGAGCGAGTGTTATAGAGTTTTAAAACAAGGAGCAAAGCTAATTAGTAGCTTTTACAACCCAGTTGTTTTTGTCCATGATCGAAATATTGAGGATTTCAATAATGGTATCCTTAAACCAGTTTATAGAATTCCATATTCAGATTTAGCTGATTTGTCTAAGGAAGAGCTTGATGCAAAGAGAAATAGAGGTGAAGCCTTTACTTTCGGACATAGTTTACAAGATTTAATCGGTGGGCAATTAAAAGTAGGATTCCATATTAAAGGATATGAAGAGACATTTCAACCTCATCCACGTTTTGTTATAGACCATTTTATTCCTACATTTATAGGAACACTAGCTATTAAATTATAATATTAGAGTAAACTTAGATTATAAATCATATGGATAATAAGATTATTTGGATGGGTGAAAGCCATTTGTCATTAGAGAAATGTCAAGTTATTGAAAAAGAACAAAGTTTTCATTGTCGTGGAGAAATTGTGGGAAACAAGAATAATCAGATTTACGGAGTTGATTATCAATTGGTAGCTGATGACAGTTGGAAGACTCGTTTTTTCTCTATAGAATGTAAGCAAGGACATAAGAATTATTCTCTGCATGCTCATAAAATCAATGAGCTATGGGTAATTGACGAATGCGAATATCCTGATCTAAATGATTGTCTTGATATTGATATTTCTGTAACGCCATTTACTAATACATTGCCTATTAATAGACTAAAACTAGAAGTAGGTGAACAAAAAGAAATCAGTGTCTTATATATAAATCCATTAGAAGAACGATTTACACCTCTGATTCAACAGTATGAGCGTATAAGTGAAGATACTTACTTATATAGAAATCTAGGAACTGACTTTGAGAGTGAAATTATAGTTGATAGAAATGGCTTTGTATTAGAGTATCCTAAGTTATATCAAAGAATAAAATAATTGTTTATAAAAAAGCGAGGACTTGATTAATCAAGTCCTCGCTTTTTTAGTTATTGTATTTCTTTTTGTTCGCTTCTATCATTTTCAAATCTTCAGATTGTATCGCATTACCTTCTAAGTCATATTTTGTATCTGATTCAGGTACTACAAAAGCTTTTTTCTTCGACTTGTAAAATGGGATTAAGTAGGTTACTGTGTAATTAAATCCTACCCCAATAGAGCCACTGTGTTTTTTATTAAATCCTGGAATATATAGATTTTCAAAGTCTTCAGGTTGTTTTTGAGCAAGCAAACCATTTAGTCGTAAACTGAATCCCATAAATACATTATTGAAAACTCTAGTTTTGACTCCTACTACAAACTCTACCCAGTGAGCAGATAAACCACTGTATTTTTTATTTACATCATGAACTTGACTTGGAAAATAGGGATTTGTAGTATAGACTTCATACCAATTTAAGGTTTGAGAAAAAGAACTAAAACCATATCTAAAACCGACAAATATTTGATCCTCTGCATTTAACCAGTTTTCATAAAGGTTGAAATCTCCACCGATACGGATATAATTACCATTAGTTGTAAAACCGTAAGTATTATTATCACGAGTCATTTTATCATGTCCGACTTCTGCTACGGCATACCATTTCTTTGTTAAGCGATAATCTCCAACTAATTCAAAGCCACTATATGTCTTATCGTAAAGTGATCTTGTCAAACGAAACAAGTCTGCACCAACGCGAAAACCATAACGCTGAGGGTAGCTAGGAGGAGGTCCTTGTAACGTAGTTGGCTCTTTTTTAGGAGCAACTTCCGTTATTGTAGTCGTTATTTCAGTAGTGATTTGTTCTTCTTGTGCAAAGCCAACATAAGCACAAAATAAAAAGCTAATACTAATAATAGATTTTAAAGTGTACTTCATCTTGATTTTGAATTTCATTAGTCTCTGTTATATACTGTTTTATCCAATTACCAGCAGTTCTATTAGGATCACCATTTAATTGAGGTGATGTTCCATCTTGGTAGAGTGAAAAAGTGGACACATAACCACATGCTTTATTTAAAAAAGTAGTATTTATACGATATTTAAATGTTAACGTATCTCGCAGTGTATCTGTCTTTTCTTGTATGCGTATTGTGCGTTTTAAAATCCAAGAAGTTTCTTGTTGATCTAAACGAAAAGGAAGGATTAATTTGTTCCCTGAAGAACTAATAATATCTTTTTCTCTTCCAGCAGTATAAGCTTGTATAGTTTCAGTTCTAGGTATATCTTGATCTTCATAGTTAAAGAATTCAACGACCATACTAGGAGTCGTTGGCTCTGTTTCCGCACAGATATCATCTTTTTCACAAGCTATAAACACTATTGAGCCAATAGATATTAATAGGCTCGCTATTATCATTTTTTTCATATAGATTCTTTGCACTATCATATATTATGGCTCAAAAATACTAAAAGTAATTTACAACTGTTTAAAAACTTTTACAGCAATTAGAAAAGTAACAGTTCGTTATAATTTTAGAAGAAAAACAACTAATACGTGTATTTAATGTTTAATCATTCTAAATTAGTTGTATTGCAAGATATTAATTGTAATTTTTAACACAATTCAAACATTTATACTCGTACATTTAAGGTATTAAGACAAAATACAAATAAAAGAATATGTTAGAAACGATTTCATCTATGCAGATTTTGTTTGCTGCTACACCTGTTATCCTACTTATAGTTTTGTTGGGAATTTTAAAAATGCCAGGTGAAAAAAGTGCAATAATAACCTTAATAGCTACTGCTCTTATCTCTTTATTTGTATTCAAATTATCTCCTAGTGATACATTATTTTCTGTAATTTTTGGAATCGTAAAAGCGATTTTCCCCATTCTAGTTATTATTTTGATGGCAATCTATAGCTATAATGTTCAAGTAGAAACGCAGAAAATAGAAATTATAAAACAACAGTTTTCTTCTATTTCAAGTGATAAATCAATCCAAGTATTGTTATTAACATGGGGATTTGGTGGACTTTTAGAAGGAATGGCGGGCTTTGGTACCGCAGTTGCTATTCCGGCAGCTATCTTAATTAGTTTAGGGTTTAAACCTATGTTTTCAGCTGTTGTTAGCCTAGTTGCAAATAGTGTTCCCACAGCCTTTGGTGCAGTTGGTATTCCTGTGATTGTATTGGCACGCGAAGTAGATATGGTTGATCAAATTACAACTATAAGTGCAAATGTAGTAGGACAATTAGCTGTATTAATGCTCTTAATTCCTTTTGTTATTGTAACAATGACAAATAGCAATGTAAAAGCAATACCTAGAAATATTCTTTTAAGTATATTAGTTGGTGGAGTGACATTGGCTGTTCAATATTACTCAGCTTTATATATAGGAGCAGAGACGCCTGCAATTTTAGGAAGTATCGCCTCTATTATAGTTATCATAGCTTTTGGTAAGATAGCCGGTAAAAAAGAGGTTAAAACCGAAACTGCTTCTTTTTCATTAAAAGAGAGTTTTCAAGCGTGGAGTGTTTATGGTCTTATTTTATTATTAGTACTATTAACAAGTCCATTATTTCCTATTACAACCTGGTTAAAAGCTAATCTTGCAGTATTTCAAACAGTCTTTAGTTTTGACATAGCGGGAGCTTTAAGACAAGTAAGTATATTTTGGTTAACTGATACTGGTGTCTTAATCTTTGTTAGCTCAATTGCAGGGGGACTTATACAAGGAAGTACCTTTAAAAAGTTGTTTAAACTATTGGGAAAAACAACAGTACAATTAAAGAAAACAGTAATTACAGTTTGTTGTTTGATTGCTCTTTCTACATTGATGGATTTTTCAGGGATGATTACAGTATTAGGACTTGCACTTGCAGCCGCTACTGGAGCATTTTATCCATTCTTCGCACCAGCTATTGGAGCCTTGGGAACTTTCTTAACTGGGAGTGATACTTCCTCAAATATTTTATTTGGAAAATTGCAAGCGACCGTTGCTGATAAAATAGGTGCAGATAAAGGGTGGTTAGCCGCTGCCAATACTACTGGAGCAACTGGTGGTAAAATTATATCACCGCAAAGTATTGCTGTTGCAACCACAGCTTGTAATGAACAAGGAAAAGAAGGTATTATACTTAAAAAAGCAGTTGTTTTTGCATTATTGTATATCATTATTGCAGGAATAGTTGTCTATATTGGAAGTTAAAAATTAAAATTATTTTATTTATATGAGAATTGGATTATTTATTCCTTGCTATGTAAATGCTATTTATCCCCAAGTAGCCTTAGCAAGTTATAAACTATTAACACATTTTGGAATGGATGTTGACTATCCCGTTGACCAAACATGTTGTGGGCAACCTATGGCCAATGCTGGTTTTGAGGATAAAGCGTTGCCTTTAGCAAATCAATTCAATGAATTATTTGATCAATATGATTATATCGTAGCTCCTTCTGGAAGTTGTGTAGGTTTTGTAAAAGATGGCTATCCTAGAATTATGGAAAAAGATGGCTGTACTAGTAAAGTAAGTGGTAAAGTCTATGATATGTGTGAGTTTCTACACGACATATTAAAGATTGATTCTTTGCCAGGATCTTTTCCACATAAAGTCAGTTTACACAATAGTTGTCATGGTTTAAGAGAACTAAAATTAGGCTCGGCGAGCGAACTAAATATTAAGCCTTATTCTAAGATTAAAGATCTTTTAAGTTTAGTGAAAGACGTAGAAGTAGTAGAGCCTGAACGCGTTGACGAATGTTGCGGTTTTGGTGGTATGTTCTCTATCGAGGAGCCTGCTGTTTCTATTCGTATGGGTAATGATAAAGTAGGATGCCATATTGCTACAGGGGCTGAATATATTACAGGACCTGATAGTTCATGTCTTATGCATATGGGGGGAATTGTAGACAAGAATAAATTGCCTATAAAAATGATACATGTAGTAGAAATATTAGCCGCAGGATTATAATTATGAGTAGTACTAAGCACGCAGAAAATGCTGAAGTATTTCAGCAGGATAAAGATAAAGCTGCATGGCATAATAATGCATTGTGGTTTGTAAGAGAAAAAAGAGATAAGATGTCTAAGAGCTTGCCAGAATGGGAAGCGTTAAGACAAACGGCAGAAAAGATAAAGTTACATAGTGTTAGTCATTTAGACCAATATTTGGAAGAGTTTGCAAATAATGCAGAGTCAAATGGAGTAATTGTACATTGGGCAAAAGATGCAGATGAGCACAATAGTATTGTGTTAGACATCTTGCAAAAGCACAATGCAAAGAAAATGGTGAAGAGTAAATCAATGCTTACTGAAGAGTGTGAATTAAATCAATATTTAGAGCATAACGGCATTGATGTAGTAGAGAGTGATTTAGGAGAGCGTATCTTACAGCTTAATGGTACGGCTCCTTCACACATTGTTTTGCCTGCTATCCACATGAAAAGGGAAGAAGTAGGGGAACTATTTACGGAGAAATTGAATACTGAAAAGGGGAATAGTGATCCTACCTATTTAACTAGAGCAGCGAGAGCTTCCCTTAGAAATGACTTTTTAACTGCTGATGTTGCAATGACAGGTGTTAACTTTGGAATTGCAAATACTGGTGAAGTAGTTGTCTGTACCAATGAAGGAAATGCAGATATGGGTACTTCTCTAGCTAAGGTACATATTGCATCTATGGGAATAGAAAAGCTTATTCCTGATCATGAAAGTTTAAGTGTATTTACACGATTATTAGCTCGTTCTGCTACAGGACAGCCTACGACAACCTATACTTCACATTATCGCAAACCAATTGAGGGAGGTGAATTTCATATCATCATTGTAGATAATGGTAGAAGCGATATTTTGACTAATCAAGATCATATAAAATCGCTTAACTGTATTCGTTGTGGTGCTTGTATGAATACATGTCCTGTATATAGAAGAAGTGGAGGATATTCATATACTTATTTTATTCCTGGACCAATAGGTATTAATTTAGGAATGCTTAAAGAACCAAAAAAACACAGTGAGAACCTTTCAGCTTGTTCATTGTGTTACTCTTGTAATAATGTTTGTCCGGTGCGTATCGATTTAGCAGATCAAATCTATAAATGGCGTCAAGACCTTGATACACTTGGTAAAGCTAATTCTTCAAAGAAATTAATATCTAGTGGTATGCAGTTTTTGTTTACTCATCCTGCTTTGTTTAGAACAAGCTTAAAGTTTACTAGTTTAGCTAAGTATGCTCCTAGATCACTTACTTTTGGTCTTAAGGAATGGGAAGATGGTCGATCTTTACCACCATTTGCAAAAGAATCGTTTACGGAGATGTGGAAAAAAGGAAAGGTTTAGAAAAAATAAAAGTACTATGAGTAAAGATCAAATATTACAAAGTATAAAACGCAATATTCAACAACGTTATGACAAACCAGAGATTGCACTAGAAGCAATCCGTTATGATAACTTGTTGGAGCAGTTTATTGAAATAACAAAAGGTGTAGGAGGAGAGGCTATTTTATTACAGCCTGATCAAGATATTAATCAAGTTATTAAAGGCTTGTATAATGAGGCTAATGTGATAGCATCTAATTTAGATGAGATTACTATAAACACAATTAATCCTGATGATATAGCCGACTCACATCAATTAGATAATGTAGACTTAGCCATTGTAAGAGGAGAGTTTGGCGTGGGAGAGAATGGTTGTGTTTGGATTCCTCAGAATGTTAGACATAAAGCACTGTATTTTATTTCACAGTATTTAATAATCGTTTTGGATAAAAATGAATTAGTAAATAATATGCACGAAGCATATGCTCGACTGAAAGTTGCAGATAAAGGATTTGGGATATTTATTTCCGGACCTTCAAAAACTGCAGATATTGAGCAAGCACTTGTAGTAGGAGCACATGGACCTAAAGGTTTGACAGTAATTTTAAAATAAGAAATTATTGTTTTTTATTACTATAAACTAAGAGAGCAAGAAGGTTAATCTTCTTGCTCTCTTAGTTGTTATAAATTACTTTAAGTGTTTTAGTGGGTGTTCTTCATTGCTCCATAAAGGTGTGAAGTAACTGTTTACCCAATCGGTTGTAACTTCTTTAAAATCCGAAGGTTGCCATTTTGGGTTTTGATCTTTGTCGATCAGCAAAGCACGTACTCCTTCTGCAAAATCAGGGTGAATAGCACATTGACTAGATAAATTCAAATCTGCTCTAAAGACTTCTGCTAGTGAAGCATTCTTATTGTCTTGCAAATGTTTAAAAATGATGTGCGCTGAACTTGGCGATCCCGATGTAAACGATTTTATACCTCCTTTAATCCACTCACTAGGATTAGATAAATTCAGTAAAGTATCTTTAAATTCAGTAGGGTTATTTACTTTTTCGAATTGTTGTACAAAAGAATAGTTTTCTTTTGCTGTTGATTCTGGTGCTGTTGTACTAACCGTCTTAAGTAGAGTATTTAATTTATTATCAATATTGTCTTCTTTACTCGCGCTACTCAATAGGTTTAGTAACTCCTCTTTCTTTGTAGAGTCAATATAGTAATCCGCTAAGCCCAAATACATAGCATCCGCACCGTCTATTCTAGTTCCAGTCATCCCTAAGTACAATCCATAAGCTGAAGGCAACTTATTTAAAAAATAAGCTGCACCAACATCAGGATATAGTCCTATGGTAATCTCAGGCATAGCTAATTTACTTCTTTCCGTCACAATGCGATAGGATGCACCTTCTAAAAGACCCATACCGCCTCCCATCACAATACCATCACCCCAAACTATAATTGGTTTAGGATAGGTGTGAATATCGTAATCTAATTGGTACTCTTTGGTAAAGAAGTCTTGACATTTTGCAGGAACTTTTGTAGAATTCAGCTCTTTCTCTTCAACGATAGCTTGATACATTTGTCGAATATCACCCCCTGCACAGAATGCTTTTTCTCCAGCACCTTGTAGAAAAACACATGTTATGTTATCATCATTTTTCCATTGGTCTAAAGTACTTTGCAGTTCTTCAGCCATCGGTAATGATAGAGAGTTCAGTGATTTTTCAGAGTTTAAAGTTATAATTCCTAAGTTGTTTCTTATTTCTGTAAGTATAAAACTCATATTTAATTTCTTTAAGTTTTTAGAAATTTTAAAATACAAAAATTAAAAGTATTATCTAGTAAAATTGTAGTTAAAATATGCTATTATCTATTATTTTCCTAATTCTTTTTTCCAAAGTAAAGTAACTCAATTAGCGGAGTACTAGACCAAATGTAGTCAGATAAAAAAGGTTGGAAAGGAACGTGGTCTGTGATAAAAGATCTGAAAGGTTTAATTTTTTGAATGCCTTTGATGGGTTCAAATTTAGTAATCATAAAAGGATCTGCATCTTCTATTACACCTATTTTTTTTCCTTTTTTGTCATAGATAATGCCTTCTTCATACCAACCAAGAAAACTACCATTGAAACCAAATATACAGATATCATCTCTTTCTTTTGTTAAGTAGGCTACTGGCTCACCTTTCCATAAGTAGATAGTAGCTTCTTCATCGTAGTCTATATAAGCGATTGGTTCTCCAGCTTTATTATATAGACTTATCTGCTGTGCAGATATAGCTGTAGAGAATAAGAATATAGAGAATAGGACGATAAGTTGTTTCATAATATTAGAATAATGAGGTTATTATATCAAAGATAGGAAAGTTATTTTTTTTTAAAAGTTATCACTGTTGTTGAATAATTTTTAAATTATATAAAAAAGTATAGCGCACTTGTCGCGAGCCTATTATTAAATCAGTTTAATTTGCCAAATCATTTAAACAATACTATTTAAGTCCGGGTATTCATTTATGGAGATAGCTAAATGATTCTAGATTTATTTCGTACAATATCGTATACTATTATGCAATTAATGATGAAATAAATTGTACTTTTGTATTGTAAATCAGTGTTCTAACTGATTCTTCCAAATAAAATTACACAAATCAAAATCTGTATTTCTCTTCTAAATCGACTGTAAAAAAGTCAATTTACAATCCCCCTTTTTTCTAATTTTTAAGCGTTTCAGTCTACTCTTATCCCAGTGTAGTTCGAGCACGGCAGCAGTCTTGTTCGGGAAACCCCCCCATTTTTGCAATGCTCACCCGAACAATTCCCGAACCGTTCCCGAACAAAGTCCCTATTTAACTCTAAAAAAGGCTTCTTAAGCCTTGTCATTGCTGAGAAGAGTAGAAATGCTGTACTGCTATAAATAACAATTAGTGATCATTTTAGGTCATTATTTACCCTATAAGTAAATAGATATAATGGTTTTATCTATATACGCTATTTAAGAGATGATAGTTGATAAAATTTATATAGAATTCAAAGATGAAAAAAGTATCTATGTCGTTCGAAAAACAAATAAAGGCGAACATTTTAAGTTCGCCTTTATTATCTGTATAGTGTATGATTATTTACTTGGTTTTGCTAAATAATCAAAAAAGTAATTAGCAATTTTTGTATTTAGATGTACTCTGTCTTTTCCTAATACATTATGCTCATGTGTAGGGTATAGGAAGTAATCTACTTGCTTATTCGCTTTAATAGCTCCTTCTATAAATTCCATAGAATGTTGTTGTACTACTACTGGGTCTTGAGCTCCATGAATAATCAATAATTTATTATTAATCCTGTCTGCTTTATCTACTAAACTTGTAAGCTCGTAACCTTCAGGATTTTCTTGAGGCATATCCATATAGCGCTCGCCATACATTATCTCATAATATTTCCAATCCATTACAGGGCCACCTGCAACTCCAACTTTGAAAATCTCAGGATGATTTAACGACAATGTTGTCGTCATGAAACCACCAAAGCTCCATCCGTAAACACCTATTTTGTCTTGATCAACAAAGGATAGTGATTTAAGGTAATCAACTCCTTTTAATTGATCAGCCATTTCATTTTGTCCTAATTTACGATGAATTACTTGTTCGAAATCACGACCTCTATTAAAACTACCTCTATTGTCTACTGTGAAAACTATATAACCATTTTGAGCCATATAGTGGAAGAATAAGTTTGCACCACCTAACCAGTTGTTCGTTACTAATTGAGCATGTGGCCCACCATAAACATAAACCATTACAGGGTACTTCTTGCTAGCATCGAAGTCAGTAGGGTAGATAATACGACCATTTAATGTAGTTTTGTTATCTGCTGCCTGCAATGTAATAAATTCAGTTTTAGGCATATTAATTACGCCTTCTAATGGGTTTTTAGAAACTATTAATTCTTTTTCTTTTTTGTTGTCAGTATTGACAACACTCACTTTATTAGGTGTCTCTAAATTGCTAAATTGGTCTAGGAATAATGTTTTACTATCGTTTAATACTACATTGTGAGTACCAGATAATTCAGTAATTTGTTCTGTTTTTCCTTTCTTAAGGTTTACTTTAAAAAGTTGTCTGTCTAATCCTCTGTTAGTTACTCCTACATAATAAGCATTCTTTCCGTCAGCATCAAAACCTAGAAAATCAGAAACGATTACATCCTCGAAACCTAATTTACGTTCTAGCTTTCCATCTGTATTGTATAGATACATTTGTCTATATCCTTCGCTTTCAGAAAAATGAATAAAATTCTTAGAGTTTCCAGGAGTAAACACTAATCCTTGTGATGGCTCTACATAGATATCAGACTTTTCTTCAAACAAAGTTTTTTCAAATGCTCCAGTTGCAGCATTGTATTGATTAACTTTTAAATGATTTTGCTGACGATTTAACACACCTACATAAACATAGTTACCAGACGGATCCCAAGTAACCATAGTAAGGAATTGGTCTTCTACACCTGTGTCTAGTGTAATTTTCTCTTTAGTAAGCACATCATAGATTACTAAAGATACTCTTTCATTAGGCATACCAGCCATTGGATATTTTATATCCTTAGTTTCGGCAACTCTAGTGCCCCATTGTACTAATGGATAATCAGAAACTGTACTTTGATCTCTTCTATAATATAATAATTGATCTTGTTTTGGATTCCACCACATACCTTTGTTAATACCAAATTCATTGCGATGAGTACTGCTATTTCCATTTTCAATATCAATCGTGCTATCATCAGTTACGACAATATCCTCTCCTTTATGGCTAGTAATTACAATATTATTGTCTTTTAACCACGCTATATAATTGTTGTTTCTAGAAATTGTCTCTTCAGAAGCAACACTATTGTATTTAAAGCTATTCTTGATCTTTTTGTCTTTCAAATCAAGTCTGACATTGTATTTGAATTTACCTTCTTTATCAGTAGCTGTAAAAGCAATCTCATTATCATTAATCCAAGATAAATTACTAGGTAATGAACGAAGTGAGAATGTAGTATTTTTAAAATTATCGTTTAAGATTACTTCTAATTCTTTAGCAGTAAGGACTGTCTCATTTTCCCATTTGTTTTCTTTACTTTTTAAAACTAAACTATCTCGATTAGTAGTAACAAAAGAGAAGGCATTGTCATTTTTCCAGTTTGGTTGTAAAATTCTCTCTGGTGCAAATTGAAAGTACTGTCCCATTGTTGCTTCTGTGATTGTTAAATCACGTTGAGCAAATAATATATTTCCTGTTAACAGAAAAAAAAGTAGTGAGCTTTTTCTCATAGTTTGAACTTAAATAATTTATGAAGTAGCTAATTTAAACTAATTTGATTTTGATACAAATTTAATTAACGAAATACTCGCGCCTGGCAGTTGTATAGACGATTAAGTTAAGAGAACTTTATAAATTTAAGCCCTGCACACTGCTTAATCAATTCTTTCGTTTTAAACCTAATGATTGAAGAGGTAATATCAAACTTGTTTTCGATATGCCAAGTTTATTGCATTTATGACTAAAGTTTAAAAGACTACTAAAGTATTATTCTAGGTTAGATTTACCCAAGAACATAAGTTTTTTTGAATAATCAAGCAGCTTTGCATTTAAAAATAGAAGGTTTAATATAATAATTACTTTTTTTTTGTCTATTTTAGTATAAATCAAACTAATATTTCAAATACAATGAAAAGTATAGCTAATAAAGTTGTTTATATTACTGGAGGAACCAAAGGAATAGGAAGAGGTATCGCAAAGGCTCTTTTGGAGAATAATTGTAACGTAGCGATCAGTGGTCGTAATCTAGAAGAAGCTCAGAAAACAGCAAGAGAGCTTGGTAATGAGTTAAATATAATAGGTTTGCAATCTGATGTCAGAAATTATCAAGACGAAGAAAATGCTGTTAATACTATAGTGAAGACTTTTGGACAGTTAGATGTTGTGATAGCAAATGCTGGTGTTGGTATTTTTGCATCAGTTGAAGATTTGACTTTAGAGGAATGGCAAACAATGATAGATACTAATCTAACAGGAGTATTTCATACATTAAAAGCAAGTATTACGCAGCTAAAACTTAATAAAGGATATTTTATATCGATTGCAAGTTTAGCTGGAATTAATTTCTTTGCTAGTGGATCAGGTTATAATGCTAGTAAGTTTGGGGTAGTAGGATTTACTCAGGCGGCTATGCTAGATTTAAGAAATGCTGATATTAAGGTAACTACAATTTTGCCAGGATCGGTAACGTCTAATTTTAATAATCATATACCTTCAGCTGAACATGTTTGGAAGATTCAACCAGAAGATATGGGCGAATTGGTAGTTGATATTCTAAAAATGAATCCAAATGTTCTGCCAAGTAAAATTGAAATAAGACCTCTTAAGACTGGTAAGTAACTATTTTTAATTATATAAACATAAAAAAAATACGAGTATGAGTACTGATTTTGGAAAATTTCTACTAAGGCTAGGAGTAGGAGGGTTAATGATTCTCCACGGAATTCACAAGTTAATTCATGGTCATGACTTTATTATTAATCAATTGTCATCTAAAGGATTACCGACATGGTTGTGGCTCGGAGTACCAGTAGGTGAAGTGATAGCTCCTTTACTCTTAATACTAGGTATAGCAACAAGAGTTTCGGGTACAATAATAGCTTTTACTATGTTTATGTCTATTTTCTTAGTGAAAGGAATGGCTGGTTTTGGTATTGATCCAGAATCAGGAGGTTTAAATGCAGAACTAAATATCTTGTATTTTGTTAGTGCATTAGCCATCGCATTTATAGGACCAGGGAAAATTAGATTGGTAAAAGGGAATGGCTTTTTAAATTAAGAATTTAGATAGAGCAAGTAATATTCTTATCAATGTTTGAAAAAGAGTTTAAAGAACTGTGATTCTTTAAACTCTTTTTTTGTGAAGTAAAATGACATTAATGTTTTTGAATTTATAAAACTTAACTAATTTAATCAATAGTAGGCAATATTAATAGCACATATTTGAATTTATAATAAAAGTTATTCTTAAGAATAATATAATTAAGATTTAAATATAAGTTTGCAGTTGTTTTAATTTAATCTAAATAAAAATGAAAAAACTATTTAAAGTAGGAATGTTTTTGATGGGGTGTATATTGTTTATTACAGCCTGTTCTAATGATGATTCTAATACAGAAGGAACGCAAAATTATAATGTAGCTATTCAGGCTATAAATAATAGTAAAGTGATCACTGATTTTTCAGAATTTAATTATGAAGTTTATAATCAAAACACTTCAAAAAAAATAACAGGAAAATTAGACAAACAAGGAAAAGCAAATTTGACTTTGGAAGTTGGTAATTATGATTTTAAAATAGAATTAGCAGAAGTAGGTTTTGCAGCAAAAAATAATGTTTCTATTCAAAAAGATGAAACTATTTCTTTAGAGATTGAACTATTAAAACCAACATTAGAGGGGCTAATAATTAGTGAACTTTTCACATCAGGAGAAGGTGCAGAAGATGAATATGGAGAATATATTGAGTTAGGTGATCAATATGTGGTAATATATAATAATAGTAATCAAGTTAAATATCTTGATGGTATTTCATACGCAATTACTAATCATTGGAATAAATTTCCATATAATGAGATAAATGAGAAAGCTCTTCAAGATAATAGTATTTATGCAGATTTGATTTATACTTTTCCAGGATCAGGAAAAGATTATCCAATTCAACCTGGTGAGGAGAGAGTTTTTGCACGTTCAGCTAAAGACTTTAGTGAAGGTGGGAAAAATAAATCAGCTGCTGATTTAAGTGGAGTAGATTTTGAGGCTGTTATGCCTAGTAATGATACTGATAATCCAAATGTTCCGAACGTGAAAATAACTGGTACTACACATACTGATTTACTTGGATACGGGGTAGGATATGCACCGGCATTTTTATTTAAACAGGAAGGTGACTTAGCCGAATATCTTAATGCAAACTCTATAGTTATTGAAAGTATGTTTGGTAATAAAACGGTATTTAAGATTTCTTCAGATATTATTATTGATGGAGTAGAAACTGGACAAGTAGGTCTAGTTAAATATAAGTCTTTGCCTAATGTAGTAGATAGAGGTTTTGTTACTGTTACAGATACTGGGACAAGAGAGGTTTATGTAAGAAAAGTTAAAGAAGAAAAGAATGGTAGAAAGGTCTATTTAGATACTAACAATTCAACTGAAGATTTTGAAATTAGAATTGGACAAAGAAATTTTCCAAGTAAATAGATTATTATATTAATAATTAATAGCCTAGTAAAAGTTTAATCTAATATTTACTAGGCTATTTTTTTAGTTTGAAAATGAGAGTTAGTTTTTTGAAATACCAATTAGTTTTCTATACGTTCTTAACAGCAGTTATTAGTTATGGACAAGAAAACAAAAGTGTTAGTGAAAAATATAATATTGAAATTAAAATTGTTGATGATTTAGGTGAAAGTATACCCTATTCTACTATATTTTTTAAAGATTTGAATATCTCTACTACCACTAATAATCAAGGAAAACTCACTATTAATTTGTCTAAAGGTAACTACCAAGTGGTAATTTCATCATTAGGATTTTTAGAAAGTGAACTTGAATTTAATGTAAAGCAACAGTCAGATTATATTTTTATATTAAATAGACAAAGTGTAGAGCTTGATGGTTTTACAATTATGGCTAAGTATGATAAAAAGGGCGGAAATAAGGCTGTAATTACACAATCGGCTTTAACATATATACAACCAACATCTATAGTCGATGCTTTAGTTTTATTACCAGGAAGTTTATATCAAGAAAACTCTTTAAATCAATTTAGTGGTGTTAATTTTAGACAATCGGGAAAGGATAAAAATAGTGCATTAGGAGTATCTATCGTTTCTGATGGAATTTCATTGAATAATGATGGAAGTAGAAATCAGTTATATGGTATTACGGGAAATAGTACGCCAAGTTTTGGAAAAGAAAGAAATTTAGTTTTCAATTCTGGTTTAGATATGCGAACGTTATCTACAGATCATATAGAAAGTATTAATATTATTAGAGGAATTTCATCAGCCAAATATGGAAATTTATCTAGTGGTCAGATAAATTTAATAGCAAAACAAGGTGTGAGCCCACTGGAAATACGTGGGAAAGTTGATCCAAATGTCCAATTACTATATGTAGGTAAAGGAATAAAGTTACCAAAAAACGGAGGTATATTACATTTAGGTATGGATATATTAAGTGCTAAACCTGATGTAAGAGAGCAACTTACAAAATACACAAGATTTACTACTCAGGCAAATCATAATATATCTTTTTTATTATTTGAAAAGGATATTGAGATGAATACAAAAATTAATTATACTCAAACATTAGATAATTATAAAAGTGATCAGTCAACAGAATACAATGATGAAATTTATAAAGTTAATTATAATAAAGTAGATTTAACATGGAAATTATCTTCTTTAATTGAGAGCAAATGGCTAGATAAAATAGAATTATTAACTCATTTCGACTATACAATAGATAAGTTAGATCGCTCATTAATGGTTTATTCTGACGGTGGTATAAATATGTCTAATGCTATAGAAGAGGGAATACATGAAGCTTTATATTTACCTTCTAAGTATAAAACAGAATATCAGTTAGAAAATAAACCTTTTAATATATTTACGCAGTTAAATTTCAATAAGTTTTTACGCTACTCTGATAATTTATATCACAGTATTGTTTCTGGAGCAGAATTTAATAGTACAAAGAACTATGGTAAAGGAGCTATAATAAATCCTGAACTTCCACCATTTCCTCATGATAATACTTTTATTCGTCCTAGAGCAAATTATGATATACCTGCATTAATTCATACTGCTTATTTTTTAGAAAGTGACTTAGGTATGGATTTGCCAATTATAGCTTCAAAAATTAACTTTATAACTGGTATTAGAGCAATTCAACTTTATAATCTACCAAGAACTTATTACCTCAATAATAAATTTCTTGTGGAACCAAGAATTCAACTTAATCTTTTATCTTATTATGGTAATGAAAATAAAGTGTCTAGTAACTTCAGAATTGGATATGGACAGCAAAATAAACTGCCTACTTTAGATTACCTATATCCTGATAAGATGTATCGAGATGTCGAAGTCCTTAATTGGTATGATAATAAACCTCAAAATAGGCTTTTACTTACAAATACTTATATACATGATGTTGAAAATAATCAATTAAAAGCAAATAAAAATGATAAAATTGAAGTTGGTTTAGATTTTTCGATAAATAATTTTGATATATCATTTACCGTTTTTAAGGAAAAATCTAATAGAGGATATGAATATCATTATTCTTATTTACCAGTAAATTACTTAAAATTTACAGAACCAAAAACAAATATAATTGGTAAACCAAATAGGGAAGATTTTTACTCAAGTGAAGAATATAGTTTTATAGTACTTCCTCAGGTTAAAAATAGTAGTGCTATTACTAAAAAGGGTGTTGAATATCGTATTGTTTTTCCTACTATTGAATCTATTAATACAACTATAGAAGTTAATGGTGCTTATTATGAAACTATTTATACATCAAATCAACCTAAAATGTTTTATCCAAATGCTTTAGCAGAGAATAAACAATATCCATTTGTGGGGATATATGATAATGCTAGAGGCGTAACTACAAGTAGACTCAATAGTAATCTGTGGATAAATACTAAAATTCCGAGTTTAAAATTAGTTTTTACAACCTTTATTCAAGCACTCTGGTATTCTACAACGCAGTTGGACGAGAATGAATCATTTTTACCATCAGGGTATTTAGATAATAAAGGAATAATTCATGAAATCGATTATTTAGCAAATATTTCTAATAGACTAGATCTACTGCCACTAGATTTAAGATCACAGAAGAATAATTTTTCTAAAGATAAAACTAAACCTGATTATACAATTAATATTAAAGGGACAAAAGAATTTAAAAATTTTTGTTCTCTTTCTTTTTTTGTAAATAATATAGTTAGTCTTAATGCAAAATATAAAAATAATTTTAATGTAAATCAACGTAATTGGAGTTCTCCATATTTTGGTGTTGAAGTAAGTTTAAAGTTAGATAAATTATGAAAAAAGTATTAGAAATAATGAGTATTTGCTTGTTTTTTTTATTTGGAAATCTTTTTCAGTTGCAAGCACAAGAAAGGTTTCATAGAAATGATATGAAGCTTTTGAAAAGGGATTCTATTTCCTTTAAAGATGATTTTATACTATCAAAAGACAATAGATTAAATCCTGCTTATTTACAAAGTAATAAATATTATCAATCTCAAGCTATTTTGGGGACATCTATTGACTATCAAAAAGATAAAGAGTATTATACGCCGAACACAGGAAATAAGTATAAAATAAATAGTATTGAAGGTGCGTGGTTAACATTTATAAATTCAAAATCGTCTTTCTTAGGAAAAGCTAAAATTTCGAAAGGAATACAAGACAATATTGAATGGAATACATTGAGAGTGTATAAGGGATACGGGCCCTATCAAATTGTTAATAATAAAACAGGTAATTATAAGTTTCAACAATATTATATTTCAGGAACATATAGCTTAGCTACTAGTATTATCAATTGGGGCATTAATTTAGATTATAGGGGAGATTACACCTACAAGCAAACTGATCCAAGAGCAAGAAATATCTCATCATGGTTCTCAGTTCAGAATGGTTTTATTTTTAAACTTAATCCACAATATGAATTAGGTATTTGTGCTAAATATCAATTACATAGACAAACAATAGAGTTGGATGTTTGGAAAGGGAATATTAAGCAACAGTTTTTTTTATTAAGAGGTTTTGGAATGTATGATAATGATCACAAAGATTACGTCTTTTCAAAGAAGAGGATTTATAAACAGAATCTATACAATTTAAATATTTCGGGCTTATTATGGAAAAAGAATAAAGTTAATATGGAGTTTTTAATTGATTACTCTTTTAGAGATTTAAAAACTGAAGAAGAAAGTACGATTAATCTTCATGAACTTGTTGCAAAAGAGTGGAATACAAGAATGAAATTTATTTATTCAGTACAT
>NZ_BAEX01000049.1 GCF_000246945.1 Myroides injenensis M09-0166 | reverse complement strand
ATGTTATTCAGGTTAAAGAAATAAGTTATAGTATATCTCTTCCTTATTTTCTATTCATATAAACTTACACCATTAATATCAGTAGTCAAGACATCTGACATATAATCAAATAGAGGGCGCATAGCATTAAAAGTCTTAATTAGCTCATCAATAAACTTGGCATCCAAAACTTCCTTATCAGTAAATGAACGCATTAATAGATACTGTTTTTTACGCAATAGATCAATAGCGGGGTGTTCCTTATCAAAACCCTTAGGAGCTGTTTTTAATTCCTCTCCCTTTAATTCACCAAAATAATTTTTAAACTTATCAGCAGATACGATCTCTCTAAGTTCGCTATCGTCCATTGCAATTTCTTTTCTAATGCGGAGTAAATCATCTTTATTAGGTTCCCAAAAACCACCTCCTACAAAACTCTTACCTGGTTCTATATTTATATAATATCCACCTCTTAATAATGGTTTTGTACGACCTAAATGCAATCCAAAGTAGCTTTTATAAGGTGTTTTGTCTTTAGAAAAACGGATATCTCTATAAATACGATGAACATGAAACTTCTCAAGATTATCATATTGCTGCATTTCAGTATCAACTTCTTTAAAAAAGCCTTTTACTTCACCGAAAACCTTATCAACCCATTCTTTATTTTCAGTAAACCACGGTTTATTGTTATTTTTACTTAATGCATTAAGAAACTCAAATACATCTTTATGTAAAACCTTTATAGCAGTAATTTTATCTTTTCCCATTGTTCTATTTTTTCTTGTAAGTTCATCCTTGCGTTTGCTCCACTTGGTGAAGGCATCGTAGCAAAGGTAATATTATCAATTGTTCCTATATGTCTTTTAAAATACTGAGCTGCTTTCTGACTTGAGAATACAATTGCTTTTATATTAGAATATTTTCTCAAAAGCCCTTTTATATCATTAGGAACTTCATCTTGTATTTTACTATCTAGACTACCTTCTCTTTCACAAGATTTCAGTACATCCCAAAGTCCTATATTATTCTTTTTTAATATCCTTATTTTCTCATTATAATTACTTGTCATCTCTTCATTAAAAATGCTAAAGATAATTTTCCAAAAAGCATTTTGTTTATTGCCATAATATTCACTTTTTTCTAGCGATTTCACACTTGGCATAGTACCAAGAATTAACAACTTAGTAGTATTATCTATTATAGGCTGAAAAGAAGTAATTCGTTCATCTTTTGACATATCTCAAAGATATTACATATTCCTAAAAATAAAAACATCAATACTGTAGTCACAAAAAAACAGTAGCATATTTCCATCCGTGACTCTTGAATAGTTATAGAAGTCATCTTTACTCTTTACTATTCTAAAATTTCTTATCCCCTATTACAATAAAAGCCATGAAATTCCTTGTCATCCAATTAGATACACTTTAATTATCTGAACAAAAAAAACTACCTCACTTTTTTTAAACCAAAAACACATATCTAACTAAATTACAGTACATTAACTCAAA
This sequence comes from Myroides injenensis M09-0166, assembly GCF_000246945.1. Taxonomy (GTDB): domain Bacteria; phylum Bacteroidota; class Bacteroidia; order Flavobacteriales; family Flavobacteriaceae; genus Flavobacterium; species Flavobacterium injenense. The sequence goes on along the minus strand of NZ_BAEX01000049.1, from coordinate 23,890 downwards.
AACAATCTATTGAGTTGAAATTTGAATGCTTGCCAAAGCCAGTATTCATAAGCACTCAAGCTAAATCCTTCAACACTTCTTCAACACTTCCCCATGATTACTCTGTATAGAAGGCTGGTTATTGAAGGAGTATTGAAGAACTATTGACGCACTGTTGAAAAAATCATATCATCTATAGTAATAAAGGCATATGTGGAATACAGAATTACATGAATCATTGTAGGCAATTCTGTTCAAAAAAACTTTATAATAATTAAACAATGTAATGAATTGAATGAGCAATAATAAGATGAAGTCATCTTAACTTTTTAGCTTTCTGAAATTTCTATACCCTTTATTTATTTTACAAAAGTCAAGACGACCTAAATATTTTCACACTACATATTAGGCACTTTTATTCTAAAAAGAAATACTATTGAGGAATAGTAACTACTTTCCTATTTCACATGCAACACACCTATAAGTACTGCCAGAATATCATTACTATACTATACTCAATTATAAAACTGACAGTAATTTCTACTTTAAATGATCTAGTATCTCTTTTACTTCCCTAAATGAAAGTAACTTATCATGTACTATATCATTAGTTATTTTTTCATGTGTCCAAGTTACACTATAAGGAATATGAACGGCATAACTCCCAAGTGCTAAAACGGGTTCTATATCTGACTTTAGTGAGTTTCCTACCATTAAAAAATGTTCAGGTAAACAATCAATTTTGGATAACAACTTTCTGTAATCTTCTTCAGTCTTATTATTCATAATTTCCACATGATCAAAAAAAGGATATAATTTAGAATCCATTATCTTTCTTTCTTGATCCATTAAATCTCCTTTAGTTGCTAATATTAAACGATATGCTCCATGTAAATTATGTAAAGTGTCCTCTACTCCATCTAAAAGACGTATTGGCTGTTGCAATAAATCTTGTCCTAGAGAAACAATATTTGTTATCACTTGTTGGTTAATTTCATCACCCATAATCAAGCTAGCAGTTTCTATCATACTCAACATAAATCCTTTTACTCCATAGCCATAAAAGCTTAAATTCTTCATCTCAACTTCAAATAGTTTTTGTGAAATAAGATTACTACTAGCATATTGTTCTAATAATAAACAAAACTGTCTTTCTGTTTCTTGATAGTATATTTCATTATCCCACAAAGTATCATCAGCATCAAACGCTATTGTTGTTATTTGATTTTTCATTTTATTTTGAATTTAGGGGATAAAATTAAATCTTTACATTTCTAAAATTAGGACAGTTGTCCAAAGAGAACATGCTTAGAGTAAATGAAACATTTTTATCGTATACAGAAAAGCTTTATAACACCCAGTTATACAAGCAAGCTATTCAGCAAAAGGTTTTTAAAAAAGGGGAATTACTTCTCCTACAGCAAGACACCTTAACGAAAGTGATGCTGATAAAAGACGGTATTACAAAATGCTATTTTACAGAAGAAAATGATAGAAATTACATACTTGAATTTTTAAGTTGTGGAGAAATAATTGGCGAAATAGAAGTATTACAAAACAGTAAATGTCTTTGTACTATTGAGGCTGTAACTGATGTTATTGTTTACTCTTTCGACCTCACTTTTTTTAAAGAATTAATCAAGAGTAATTTAGAATTAAGTAATTTGCTTCTAGATGTAATTTCAAAGCGAATTATAGATACTGCGAGTCGCGCTTCTTTTCAGCAATTACATACAACAGATTATAACTTAAAAAAATTATTAGAGCTACAAACAAAACAAGATATTACACTGTCAAAAGATGATATGGCAGATTATTTAGGAATTTCACTTCGCAATCTAAATCGAGCACTCAGTAAGTTAAAAGATAATTAATTTTTCATTCTATTTGACACAGTTAATAGTAATCTAAATAAACTGTTTCTTAGTTTGCATTTATCTACATTTGCAAAACTTCAATCTATACTAAAAATTATAATAAATATGGCATTTGCTAAAGGGATAGAGGTTCCTATCCACTCTGATTATGTTCTTACCCCGACAGTTATTTATGCAGATGAACTAACTGGAATTTACTTTCACACTGCGGATGAACAATATGGTCGTATCACATTTGAAAATTTAGATGCAATAAAAGTCTGTAGAGGTGAACATCTACCTTATCCAGATGATTGGACAGAAAATAAAGAAGTTTGTTGGATCTATAAAGTGGACGATAGTGCTTGGCAAACAGAACGCTATCTGTATGAGAAAGCAAATTATGGTTCTTCTTATGAATTTGGGGGCAATGTTGAAGATATGATTACGGACTTCTCCCATTATGTTTTTCAGTTTCACGATCAGTTTGTAGAAGTCATTGCACGTGGCTTTTGGTATGAAAAAGATTCTGAAAGTCTAATAGGAAAACCACTGCAAGACAATCACCCTTTCCACACTTTACCTAATGAAAATTGTTCTTTTCTAACTGTCCGAGGTTTAACCTGTGAAGTAAGGAGATCTCAAAAAACAGAAGAAGAATTATTACAAGATGCTCAACTCTATTCTCAGAGATTAATTGATTTCAGCTTGCAACTTGGGGATTCTAATAGTGTAGAAAACACTTTATACCTGAGCTACCGCAACGATAAACCCATTAGTATACTGAGAGGTTATTTTGGAAAAGAAGCCGTTTGTTTTGAAGGTATTGCTACTTTCGAACAAGTAAGGTTTTATATAGAGCAATATATGCTAGAAGTTTACGAACGACGAAGACAAATGAATTTATAATATATTTTAAGTCCCCTTTTTCTTGCGAAAAAGGGGACTTTACAAAAAATCTAACGGGCTGTTACTTTTAAATAGTTTGTTGTTTTTATTTTATATAAACTCTTTGCTTCTATAAGCTTATCCTCTGTTTCTGTAAGTAGCGCTTGTGCTTCTAACAAATCTGCTATGGGTACTAAACCAAAATTATAGCTATTCTCATTTACATCTAAATTCTCTTTTGTCTGCAAATACGTTTGTTCTAATACGCTAACTTTTTCATAAGCCTCTGTTAATTGTGTCCAGCTATCTTCCATCTGCAATAGCAATAAACCTTCATTTTCTTTTAATGTATTTTTTGCAATTTGCTCTTTCGTTTTTAATTGATTTAATTTATGCTTACCTCCCCACCAGTCAGAAATGGGGATCGATATTTTCGCATAGACCATTCCATTAAAACTTCCATTTATATTATTCTCAAACTGATCTATATAATACCCACTAGCTCCTACCCCAATAGACGGAATATATTCACTCTTTTTCATTTTTGTTTCAAGAGATGTTGCAGCGACCATGTTTTCTAATAAGGCATATTCATCTCTATTGTGAATCATATCTTCATTCACAACATAATAACTTTCTGGAGCGGCCATAATAGTTAGATCATCTGCTACATTTAAATTACTGTTATATGGAATATTAATAGTGTGGCAAAGTAGCATCATTGCCAATTTTTTTCCATTGTGTAATTGTAGTCTAGTAACTTTAAGTTCATTTTGCTTAATCTCTACCTTTAGCACCTCATTTCTAATTACTAAACCATTTTTATAAGCATTAGTAACTTGCTTGTGTAGCTTCTCTAAAAAAAGCTCATATGCCTCAAGTGTTTTCATTTTTTCCTGAAGTACTACTACTTGCCAATATTGTTCTTCTGTATTAAACAAAACATCTTTATCTGACAGTTGTTTTTCTTTTTGTCTAACTGTAGTTCCTAGTTTAGCTAATTCATTACCTGTTTTTATTTTACCTCCTAAATACAAAGGTTGCAAAACATTAAGATAACCTATTCCTACTTGATTAAAAATTCCCATATTCATTCCCGGCATATAAGCAAACTGAGTAGCATTTGCAAGATTAGCAGGATTACCATCATATATTGGCAGATCCCCTCCTTCAGTTTTTATTTCTAACAATGGGTCTAATGCCTGCATACCTATTGCTCCAGCAGTTAGTTTTGGAAAATAATTAGTAAATGCTTCTTTCTCTATTTCTTTGGCTGCAAAAATCTCTAAATCACTATTCTTAATTTTATAATTATTGTCTAATGCATATTGTTTACACTGTTCCAAAGTAAGTGTCTGTCCATATCCTAAATGCATTGCTACAATACCTAGCAAAAGACAAGTATATAATACTATATTCTTATTTATTTTTATCATTATCTCTATGCTTTAAAATTGAACTATTATTAAGAATGACTTTGTTGTACTTCTTTCTCATTTTTATAGGCTTGCCAATATAATAGAGGTAACATCGTCAGTATAAACAACATTGAAATTAAAGTTCCAAAGCAGATTACTGTTCCCATTGGTGCCCATAATGGACTTTTACTTATAATCATGGGAATAACTCCCATTGACGCTGCCATTGATGTAAGTAGAATTGGACGCATTCTACGCTGGCCTGCATGAACACATGCTTCAAATAACGGCATATTATGCTTGTGTCTTAATTCTTCTATATAGTCATACATAATGATTCCATTACGTACAATAATACCTATCAAACTTACCAATCCAAGAACTGCTGTAAGGCTAAACTCCATATCCATGACTAACAACCCTATAGCTGCGCCAATAAAACAGAAAGAAGTAGAGGCAAAAACTAGCGTAGCAAGCTTTATTTTCTTAAAGTGAAAAACAAGAATAAAATAAATAATAGCTAGAGAAATAATTAATCCGTTAATAATAGTTGGTAATGTTTCATCATTACTTTCTTTTAATCCTCCATAGCTAACAGTGATATCTTTACTATCTATCTGATCTTGATAAGTTTCTATTATTTGTTCTACATTTTTCTGTGTTTTATCAGCTCTATTTCCTCTCTTTAAATCTAAATAGATTGATAATGTTCTTATCCCATTTCTACGCACAATTTGACCTTCATTACTATCCGCTGTAATAATTGCTATCTGACGTAAAGGCACTGAAGGTGAAAATATACCAGAGATATACTCGTTTTCTACATCAGAAAGTTCTGGATCTTTTGTATCCCATTTAGATTTTAATACAACAGGAACTTTATAATCATCCTCCCATACAGTGGTTAATGGCATACCTCCAAAGCGAGAAGTCAGACCTATACCTAAAACCCCTTCTGTAATACCTAATCGATTAGACTCTACTGGATCTAGAGCTATATTTACACTAGGCAATATTTCTTCATAATTTGTATACACTCTTAGTGGCTCATCTAGCTTCTTAAATTCAGTTTCTAATTGTGAAGATATTTCCTTTAACTTACCAATATCATGACCACTTAATCGCACTTCTACATCTGCATCTACCCCTGCTTGATAATCCATCTGCTTAAACTTTACATAAGCATTAGGAAAATGATTAGCATACTTGTTACTATACTCATCCAATAGTTCGATAGTAGCTTCACTATTTACAGTATTCACAATAAACTGCGCGAAATTACTACCACCAATTTTAGGAGCGTAAGTCGTATGAAATCTTGGCGAACCTGTTCCTAAAAAGGTAGTGATAGATGTCACTCGATCATCTTCTTTTAAGATTTCAGCTAATTCCTGACTCACTTTTTCAGTCTGAGTCAAAGCACTCCCTTGTGGTAAAAATATTTCTACGGCAAAAGAATTTCGTTCTGCTGTAGGCATAAGCTTAATTGGTATTTGTAAGAAAAGCCATACACCAAGAATCACTGTCGCTATACCAAATAGGGAGAAAAACTTTGGATGTCCCATTACATAAGTCAATACTCTATCATAGAATAGCTGAATACGATCCATAAAAGATTTCTTCTTTTTCGGATTGTCATCCTTTTCTGCATGTACACCTTTCGTCACAAATACATATTGTAAATAAGGTACAAATAGCACTGCTACAGCCAAGGAAATTGATAGTGTGATTAAGATTGTCCAAGGAAATGCTCTCACAAAGTCATATAGCTGCCCATTAAAAGTTACTAGAAATGGAAAAAAGGTAACGCCTATTGCTAATGTTGCTGAAAATATTGCTTTAAAATATTCTTTTGCACTCTCAATTGTAGCTTCTTTTCTAGGTATTCCTTCATCTATTTTTTCTAAATAACTATCAACTATAACAATAGAATTATCTACTATCATCCCTAACACAACTACTAAAGCTGCTAATGTCACAGTATTCAATTCGATACCGAAAGCAAACATTAAACCTATAGAAATAAATATCGTTATAGGGATTGTAGAAGCAGCGACACCTGCAACGCGCAATGGTAACAAACAAACCGTTACTAATATCACTGCAGTTATTGCAATTACTAATTCTTTTAAAAATGTAGTAATAGATGTATCTACTACTTGTGGTTGATCCGCTATTCTACAGACATTTACATCGTCAGGTAGTGATTTTTCAAACTTTTCTAAAACTTTCTCAACTTCTTTTCCGTATTGAACGATATTATAACCAGCTTGCATCTCAGTAGATACAATCAAAGCTTTTTTACCATTATTTATAGTATAGCTTTGGGGCTTAGGATACTCTCTTACTATTTCTGCGACATCTTTTAGGCGGATATAATTTCCTTGAATATCTGAGAAAATAATTTGTTCTTCTAAGTCTACTTCTGACGAAAAAGGTCTTGTGATATGAATAGGAACAACTAACTCATCATTATCAATATTCCCAGATGGGGTAATCATCCCTTTAGTTAAAAGGGTCTGGTATAATGAATATAAATTAATACCATAGGTAGCTACCTTTTCCTTATTGACATAGATACTTAATTGCTCTTTTTGCTCGCCATATCTTCTTAGATTTGAAACTGATTCAATTCCTCTCAATTCCTCTTCTAAATTATCCATATAATCACCTAACTGGCGATAAGTTTTTGTATCAGATTCTAGTGCAATTAATAAAGCTGAAGTATCTCCAAAATCATCATTAGCTATCAAAGCCAAAACACCAGATGGTAATTGCATCTTGAATAAAGATAAACCGTGCTTTATTTTAGACCAAACCTCATCCTTATTGTCAACTTCATCGTTTAATTCTACAAATACGTAAACTATACCATCTCTAGATTGAGAATAAGTCTTAGATTTCTTTACTTCTTTGTAAGTGAATAGAAACTTTTCTAAAGGTTTAGCCAATTGCTCTTCTACCTCTGCTGAAGTAGCACCAGGATAAACTCCCACAACAACACCTTGTCGTATAGTAAATTCTGGGAACTCTTGCTTTGGAATTTGATTTAGAGCAAAAATGCCAAACAATACTAAAGAAGATATCACCAATAGGACAATCTTATTATACTTGATTGCCAAATCAATTAACCCTACATTCTTTTTCGTATTTTCCATCGTTTCACTAATTATTAGAATGATTGTCGATTACCTCTACTCCATTACTTATATTCTGATAGCCCTCAGTAATTAAATATTCGCCATCTTTTAAACCACTTTCTACTAATACGCCATTCCCTACAAATTTTCCTAAGGTAATCTCCCTATATTCAGCTTTATTCTCTGCTGTTTTTACCCATACATATCGTTTTCCTGTATGATCTACCTGTACTGATTTTAATGGAATAGCTAATTGTAAACTTTCCTCTCCCCCTTTATTCAAATACACTTTAGTAACCATACCTGGCAAAAGCTGCCCATCTGCATTATTCACTTGCACTTTGATATCATATGTATGAGAGATGGGATTAGCAGCTACCCCTTTCTCAACGACAACTCCCTCAAAAGATTTGTTACCTAAGGCAGAAACAATAACATTACATTTCATTCCTTTTTTAATTGATGAGATCTCTTTTTCGGGTACTGCTATTTTTACCTTTACCATATTGATATCTACAATTTGGTACACAGGAGTTCCAGTTACTACATTAGCACCTGCTTCTACATATTTTTCACTTATCATTCCTGATTGATGAGCATATAGATTCCCATCATTTAAGTTTTTAAGTGCAATAGCTTCACTAGATTTTGCTTGATCTAATTTAGTTTTATACTCTACATATTGTATCTCAGGAATACTCTTGCTTTCATACATTGCAGACATACGATTATAAGCGTCTTTTGCTTGATTAAGCGCCGCAAGAGTAAGGTTATGAGCATTTTTAAGAGTTGATGGATCTAAGCTAGCCATTAATTGACCTTTTTGAACATAATCTCCTTCTTGTAAGTACATCTTATCTATCTTACCATATACTAAGAAACTAACATCTACAGCTAAATCACTATTAACTGTTCCAATGTATTCTTCCTCTTTTTGCTCTGTACCCAAAGAAAGTTTTTGAGTAGTAACATTAACTGCTTTATTTTCTTGCTCTTTTTGCTTCTTATCACAAGAAATAACAGTACTACAGATAAAAACTAATCCTATATAAAAAAGATTGTTTAATTTTACTCGAACCATATCTTTACAACTATAAATTAACAATATGCAAAGGTCTATATATCAATATTTTTCAGCGTTACCTGTTTGTAGTCAATATTGTTCTAAAAGTCGTTTTATGCTTTTTGAAAAGTCGCAAAATATAGATATATGAAAAAAGAAGGCAGATTTGGAAGAATTCCACTCGATTTAATAGCAACGCAAAATAATGTCATTGCATGTTCAAAAGAACTTATTATATCTAAAAACAGTATCAAATCAAATGAATTGAGTATAGATTTATATCAACCTCATATTCTTGAAGGCATATGTTTTACCTTATGTACAAAAGGTAAGGGAAAGATATTGGTTAATTACACAGAGTACAATGTGGAAGAAAAAATGATCGGTGCCTTTTTTCCTAATACGATTATTCAAGTAATAGAAGAAATTGAAGAAATTGAAGTAGCTTTTATATTTTTTTCTTTTGATTCCATTACAGAAATGGCAATTATTACCGAACTTCTTACTGTAATGCAAGAAATCGAAAAACAAAGATACGTCTTTACTGATGATAGCAAGTTTTCAGAATTACTGACATTACATAAGATAATGACAAATCAGTTCAGCATTACATCATTATACAGAGATGAAATTGTGAAGGGATTATTACAGACAATTGTATATCAGATACTCCGTTTTTATCATAAAGAAGCTTCCACCGATTCAACAAATAATAACTCTCACTACGAACGCATATTTAAAAAATTTATGTCATTGCTGTTCCAACATTATAAAACTGAACGAAGTGTGAGTTTTTATGCTGATTTAATGTGCCTTACCCCTAAACATTTCTCTAAATTAATAAAAGAAATTAGTGGAAAAACTGCAGGCAAATGGATTGATGAATTAGTAATAATGGAAGCCAAAGTTTTACTAAGAAGTTCTAATAAATCTATAACTGATATTGCACTAGAATTAAACTTTTCTACCACTTCATTTTTTAGTTCCTATTTTAAAAAACTAACTAATCTCACTCCTCTAGAATACAGAAATTTATAATAAGAAGTTGTATTAAATAGGAGTACTTATTAGATAGTATTGAACTATTCCAATCCTATAAAGTTGTATAACTAGATATGAATAATGGGCGATGCATCCATTGTGAGTCCATAGTGCCTCTAGTAAAACAAGGGAAATTAATGGAGGCACAATGGAATTACTATTTAATCAATATACTCTCATTACAAACGAAACTAGACTAACATAGCTGGATATTCAATTCTACATCATATCGATAGAATTGTAGTAGAAATACCTTTTTAAAATTTGATTGCATAATTTTCCTAAGTATAAGTTACTATGGTATTATATTACTTTCTCTTAATTGAACAAACAAGTCAAAAAAAGACTGCTTAGTGCTTTTGTATTCTTTAAATCCCATTAAACGACTTTTAGTCATATCTGTAATAACTTCAATAGGTCTACTCAAATCAGCATCAGTATGCCATGGTGAACTAACTTTACATAAATCTGTTTCCACAAGCTTATGTTGTATAGCTATCTCTTCCCATAGTTTACCCTTGTCATGTATTATCTCTTCCAATGAGCTAGAATCTTGATGATAACCGACATATTCAATTTCAAACCATTGTGCTATTTGCTTCCACATCCAACTCCACCTAAAGACATCACCGTTAACAATATTAAACGCTTGATTAAATGCTCCTGCTGTAGTAGATGTCCATATAAGATGCTTTGCTAAGACTTCTACATCCGTTACATCAGATAATCCATCCCATTGCGCTTTAGAGCCAGGAAACGTAAATGGCACTCCCTCATGTTTACACAAAGTGGCATAGACTGCTAAAGTAGTTCCTAAGTTCATTAAATTTCCAACTGCATTTCCTATTAAAGTATGTGGACGATGAATACTCCATGTAAAACCATCCCTCTTAGCAGCATTAAAGACTTCGTCTTCCTGGGCATAATAAAAATTATCATATGCCAATCTAGGATGATCTTCTCTTACGGGAGTCTCCGGTAAATTGCCATTTGTAGCATAAGCTTCAAAAGGTCCTAAATAATGCTTTAAACCTGTAACCAAAGCAACATGTTGTACACTTTTCTTTGAAGAGACGACATCTAGCAAATTTGTAACCATCGCTCCATTCACCATAATATTTTCTTTCTCTGAAGACATTCGCATCCATGAAGTATAAAAAACATGAGTAGGATGAACTTGAGACAAAGCACTTTCTAAACTTTCTTTATCCAATAAATCAGCCTTTAAGGATATAACATTAGGAATGATATTAGAAGAATTTTTAGAAATCCCATATGTTTTCCACCCCTGCATTACTAATTCTTTTGCAAGATTGCTACCAGTCATACCAGTAACACCCACAACTAAAGCTATTCTATTCATTTTATACATTTTTAAAGTACAAATGTATCTTAGCCTTATTTACTATCTATTGATCTAAAACAAGCTAAATGATTGATATAGATCAATAATAAAATGATATATAATATTACTATTGCATTTAGAAATAATAACCTTCAGTATTCTAGTAAAGTTTGTTTTCTCAATGGCAGGATTAAATTATCAAAATAAATATTCAATTGATTATCTTTATCTATTCATTATTACAATATGCCTATCATTACACAACAAGATTTAGTAATTTCATATCCTAAGAAAGTGGAACTTTCTATTCAATTTGATTATGCTATAGTAGACATACACAGTAGTTTTGACTATCTAGAAGAGTTATGGGAGGAGATAGTTACAACAATTGAGAATGTAATTACAGATAGAGGTATTGTTATTTTAAATAGTACAACTGACATTAATGAAGACTATACTATTATTGCATATAACTTAGTCATATTAGCAGTTCCTCCATATATCAACTTCACTTTTATATATCACGAATTGGTTGCCAAAGATCTCCCTCACCAATTTAGAATATTATCTCCCAACTACTATAATAGTGAACAAAATGATATATTATTGCAAATTAAATAGTTTAAATAGTCATGGAACTAAATACACAAAATAGAAATAACCTCCCTCATCCTACAGAATTAAAGAAACTATGTAAATCACTAGCTGTATTAGATGTCATACTTTTTCAAGAATGGGAATATAGATAGTATTCCTATAGCTGTGACTGGTCTAAAAATGAAGTAACAGATATAAATACAAAAGAAGCATTAGCTATTTTTATAACTTCTTTTATCAAACTACTTAATGACAAACCTAATAGATATTAATCAACCTAGTAAATATTCAATTTTTATTAAATATCATTTCATTAGAATAGATAAAACAATTAATCCTAAGCACTGATTTTTACTTGTTTTTCTTATTCTTAATACGACTAAAGGTCTCTGGCGTTACACCTACATAAGAGGCTAATAAATATTGAGGTATCCTGTCCAAAATAGCAGGATAATTCGCTAGTAATTGATTGTATTTTTCTTCTGCTGAAAAAGCATTAGAACTAATCAAACTACGATCTTTAGTAGCTAAACTGCGTTCAAATAGAATACGAAAATATTTTTCCATTAAGGGAATTCTATCCATCATCCTTTCATAGTTTTCTCTGCTTATTAATAATAATTCACAGGGCTCAACAGCCTCTATATCAAATATAGCAGGTTCCTGATATACAAAACTTTGAAAATCTGACACCCACCATCCTTCCCAACCTAGTAAATTAATATTCTCAGTTCCTTTATCATCTAACAAATAAGACTTAAGCACTCCCTTTGAAACAAAAGCTAAGTCTCTACACACTTGTCCTTGTTGTAGCAAGTATTGTCCTTTGCGCAGTTTCTTAGATGTAAAAAAAGTCTTTAATAGACCTTTATCTATTTCTGATAACTCTACTTTTAATTGAATATGTGACAGTAATATTTCAAACATTGCTCTTATTCCTATAGTTAGAAGTACTACAAAAATACTACTTAAAAAAGTAACGAAAAACGCGATTTAAAATATAACTATATTTTACAATAATTATCCCATTCTTTAGCTTACTGATGTAACTTACGATATTCTGAAGGCGTATTACCCGTATATTTTTTAAAATATCTAGAAAAGGTAGTAGTATCAGCAAACATTAGATTATCAGCAACTTGATTAATATTAATCGTTGTGGCAGACAAATAGGATTTAGCTTTCAAAATTACTAAGTCAATAATAATTTTGGATATTGACTGTCCAGTTCTTTTTCTTATTAAAGTAGTAAGATACTTAGGTGTCAACTTTAACTGATCAGCATAAAACTGAACGGAACGCTCTTGAATATAATATTGATGAACTAAATTATAGAACTGAAAAACAAGCACTTCTTTCTTAGAACTCTTAACTAGCTCCTCCTCGCATTGATTATAAAATATATTAATTTGAGCAATAAATGAATAGAGCAAATACTTAATAGCATCGTTGTGAAAAACGGAATAAGAATTCAAACTATTTTCGAACAACAAATTATAATAGTTATGACACATATTATATTCTAAACTAGATAAGTCTATTATTGGATGTTTTACTAGCTCATTTAAGAAGTTATAGTTAGTAGGAAGAACTAAATCAGCAATATCAGATAACCTAAATAGAATACAGTAAAATTGCGCATTCTCGCTTATTTCACTCTCAATATTAACGATACTCTGAGGTAAAACAGTGACAAGATTTCCCCGTAAAATAGACTTCTTTTCTTCATTAACTCTTAATTCTACAGAACCTTTTACACACATCGAAATCAAAACTCCATTAAGATGATATGCTTTTTCAAAAAACTCTATTGGAATGATATCATTTGATTTAAGTACAAAAATACTCTGTTTTACTTCTTCCATTCTAAACTAAACTTTATACATACCGCATAATCGCTATTACCAAAACAACCTTTTGCACATAAATATACAATATAGTTCTACATCTTTATAGAAGTTTTTAATGTCCTTTGCAAAAAGTTAATTTTTGAATCATGAAAAAGATAGCAATCGGACAAGAAGAATATACGCTACATACATCTTATCAGCAAGATGATAAATTAAGGAAAGCATTTAATAACTTAACAAATGAAGTGTGGGGATTTGATTTTGAGAACTTTTATCAATCAAATTATTGGGACGACAACTGTATATTGTATTCCCTTTTTGATGAAGATGAAATAGTTTCCCACCTCACTATATCGTTATTTGAAACACAAGTAAATGAAAAAGTACTTCACCTAGCACAAATTGGAACAGTTATGACAGTACCTAAATATCAAAACAAAGGACTAGCTCGTTATCTAATGGAATACGTAAAGAATTTATATGATAATAAAGTAGATGGTTATTTCTTATTTGCTAATGACAGCGTATTAAACTTCTATCCTAAGTTTGGCTTTAGTGCTGTAAAAGAATATCAAGCCTATAAGGAAATTGACTACGTTACTAGCACACAAACTTATAGTTATAGAAAGCTTGACTTAACAAATAAAATCGATTTAAAACTTTTTGAAAGGTATATAAGTACAGCTAATACAAATAATGCTTTCGATACCAAAAACAAAGGTATTACCATGTTTTATACCTCTGCGAATCCCGATTTTGGATTTAGCGATTGCATCTATTACATCGAAGAACTAAATACAGTAATTATCGCTTCCATAGAAGAGGAGATACTCACAGTATATGGGATTTATCAAGAAGTAGAATCTGATATAGAAGCAGCACTAAAAGCTATTTTACTACCAACAGTCAAAATCATTAATTTTGGATACAGCCCATTAAAAATTACTGGAAAAATTAGAGAATACAAAGAAGATGATTTAGTACTATTCGTAAGTAACAATTTAGAACACCTATTCAGTAATCATAAATTGATGATTCCAATACTGTCACATACCTAACAAAAAAAAACCGAGTCTAAAAGACTCGGTTTTTCAATTATTTATAATACTCAGATTATTTCACTTCTTCGTATTCTACATCTTGTGGTCCGTCATTGTTATCATCTGAACCTCCTTGATTAGGTTGTGCTTCTTGAGCTCCTCCTTGTTGTCCTTCAGCTTGCGCTTTGTACATTTCTTCAGAAGCAGCTTTCCACGCTTCGTTGATTTTATCTAAAGCTGGTTGAATAGTATCTATATCTTTAGTCTCATAAGCTTTTTTCAGTTCTTCTAAAGCTCCTTCGATATTAGATTTATTACCTGCAGATAATTTATCTCCAAACTCTTTCAATTGTTTTTCGGTTTGGAAAATCATTGCATCAGCTTCATTGATTTTCTCAACAGTTTCTTTTGCTTTTTTATCAGCATCAGCATTTGCTTCAGCTTCTTTTTTCATTCTTTGGATTTCTTCTTCAGTTAATCCAGATGAAGCTTCAATACGGATATCATGTGATTTACCAGTACCTTTATCTGTAGCAGATACTTTGATAATACCATTAGCATCAATATCGAAAGTTACTTCAATTTGAGGCACTCCTCTTTGTGCTGGTGGTAAACCATCTAAGTGGAAACGTCCAATAGTTTTATTATCTGCTGCCATTGGTCTTTCACCTTGTAATACGTGAATTTCAACTGATGGCTGATTATCAGCAGCAGTAGAGAATACTTGAGATTTTTTAGTAGGAATAGTTGTATTTGATTCAATCAATTTAGTAAATACTCCTCCCATTGTTTCAATACCTAATGATAATGGAGTAACGTCTAATAACAATACGTCTTTAACATCTCCTGTCAATACACCTCCTTGGATAGCAGCACCTACAGCTACTACCTCATCAGGGTTAACTCCTTTATGTGGTTTTTTACCAAAGAATTTTTCTACTTCTTCTTGAATTTTAGGGATACGTGTAGATCCACCTACTAATATTACTTCATCAATATCAGATTTAGATAAACCTGCATCTTTTAAAGCTTTCTCACAAGGAATCATTGAACGACGAATTAAATCATCAGATAATTGCTCAAATTTAGCTCTAGTTAATGTTTGCACTAAGTGCTTTGGTCCTGCTGCAGTAGCAGTAATATATGGCAAGTTAATTTCTGTTTGTGTTGCAGAAGATAATTCTACTTTAGCTTTTTCAGCAGCTTCTTTTAAACGTTGTAATGCCATTGCATCTTTACGTAAATCAACTCCTTCAGCAGCTTCAAACTCATCAGCTAACCAGTTTATAATAACGTTATCAAAATCATCACCTCCTAAGTGAGTATCACCATTTGTAGATAATACTTCGAAAACTCCATCTCCTAATTCAAGAATAGAAATATCAAAAGTACCTCCTCCTAAGTCATATACTACAACTTTTTGGTCTTTTCCTGTTTTATCTAACCCGTATGCTAATGCAGCAGCAGTAGGCTCATTAATAATACGTTTTACTTTTAATCCAGCAATTTCTCCAGCTTCTTTAGTAGCTTGACGTTGAGCATCATTAAAATAAGCAGGTACAGTGATTACTGCTTCAGTTACTTCTTGCCCTAAATAATCTTCAGCTGTTTTTTTCATTTTTTGCAAAGTCATTGCAGAAATTTCTTGCGCAGTATAAAGACGTCCGTCAATATCTACACGAGCTGTATCATTATCACCTTTTTGCACTTGGTATGGTACAGATTTAATTTCATCAGCAACTTCACTATACTTTTCTCCCATAAATCTTTTGATAGAAGAAACAGTTTTAGTTGGGTTAGTTACAGCCTGACGTTTAGCTGGATCACCAACTTTAATTTCACCACCTTCAACAAACGCAACAACAGATGGTGTAGTTCTTTTTCCCTCTGCGTTAGGGATTACTACTGGTTCATTACCTTCCATTACAGATACACATGAATTCGTAGTTCCTAAGTCAATACCGATTATTTTACTCATAATATTTTATAGTTTACTTTTTTACTTAATTTTCAATTTAATGTGAGCTTCAAACTCACTAACTACTAAACAATCTTTATGCCAACCCTAAAAAACACCATTGTCAACATAATTTTATAAAAAAACACATATTTATTATGTCAAATTGTCATTTTTAAAATAAACAATCCATTATAAAAGGTCCAATACGTCAGCTGTTCTGCCAAAATGTGAATAAAACACTAGAAGTTATTATTCCATTTAAATTAAATTTCAAACTCATATTACAATCTACTATGGATCATTCACAAGTTATCTTTTCAACTTAACTACACTTTTTTTATATTGTCCACTCAACCTTAATAAACAAAACCAATTAACAATATAACACAATTAATAACATCATTTTAACTATTAATGTATATCAAATATAACAATTTAAATTAAAAAAAACAATAAAAACACATCTACATTATCAGTTAGTAACAATTTCTTAATATTAAAAACCAACTATTAATAATTTAAATTATAAGAATACTAAAACTTTGTAATTGTAATATTGGTCATACTACCATTGCCTGTAGTTCCTGTTTCGATTCCAATTAATTGCTTTGGAACACTTACAATTACTCCAGGATAGAACTTATCACCTTTTGCTAATTTTAATGTTATAGTAAAGACATTATAAGTACGGTCATGATTAACTTGGTTCCAAGAACTCCTCCCTAACCATTTTTTCGTCTTACCATCTACTAATCCAATTACATTTTCATAAACACCACTACTAGGTCCTGCTTGAAGCGTAATTGTATAAACACCAGCTTCATTCACAGTAAATACAGCAGTATTCTCATCATACGACAAACATTGCTTATTCAGTACAATTTCCTTATTTAATTTTATGGCATAAAGCTTGTTCTTATCCATTTCCATATCTTTATCCATGTGATACACAGCAGCAATAGTTGGAACTTTTATTGTTTGCAAATGCTCTAATATTAAATGAACCAAATCCACTTTATGCAACTTCCCCTCTTTATCTCTCGCAAGTACATTAGTTAATTGAGAATTAGACAAAGATCTAAATCTTACTTCTCCATCTATATCAAGTTCTACTGTTGGTAAGTCAACGTTAACTCCAATTTTATCTTGAGCAATAATATATTGACCATAAAAAACTATAAGCAAATAAAATATAACAATATTGAATCTCATAACTAAAATTTTGTAATTGTTATATTAGTTAAAACTGCACCACCTTCTTTATTATCATCAGCTTCCTTCTGAATTCCAACAATTTGTTGAGGTCCCTTATCTAGAGGGGATACCGCAGCGAAAAAAGTATCACCTTTATTAAACTTAAGAGTTGTATTATAAGTTTGAAAAGTCTTTGTAGTATTTCCCTGAGCCCAAGTCGCGCGTCCAATCCACTTTCCAGTCTTTGCAT
Source organism: Myroides injenensis M09-0166 (assembly GCF_000246945.1). GTDB lineage: Bacteria > Bacteroidota > Bacteroidia > Flavobacteriales > Flavobacteriaceae > Flavobacterium > Flavobacterium injenense. The sequence continues at coordinate 6,269 of NZ_BAEX01000049.1, read as the reverse complement.
CTGCAATACCTATAGCTGTCTCGCCACCTTGGTCTCTCTTACCAACAACTACTTGAAAATTAATTGCATAAAACCCTTCCTTTTTTACAGTAAATACACCATTTCCTACATTATAGTTTAACAAATCTTCATTTAAAATAATTTTCTTATCAAGGTTAACAGCAAAAATTTCACGCTCATTAAAAGTTTTATCCTTATCCAAATGATAAACGGCTGCGATAGTAGGCACATTAATTTTAGCTATAAAATCATAAATCATAGTATTAAAATCAACACTATATAAATTACCTTTATCATCTACACCAACTAAATCTGTTAATTCTGAAACTTTTAATGTTCTTAATTTTACGTCTCCCTTCACATCTAAAGCAGCAGAAGGTACTTCAACATTAATTCCTATCTTATCTTGTGCTTTTAATAAAAAAGAACAAAGCAGCATAATTGCAAACAATATTTTTCTCATAATATTTGTATTTTAACTACAAATATTTATAATTATTTAACACTTTAAAACAATTAAATAAATAATAAAAACCTAATTAATAAACGAAACAAACAATTTTTTAACTTTTTTCATATAAAAAGCAAACTATTCACTATTCATCATACTCAGGCAAACAGCAGGCGTTAAATAAGCTCTTAATACTTGCTGCAGATTAGATTTTAGCTATCTTCGTAATACTAAAACTGAAACAACTTTATGGAATGTATTTCTGTATTTGATATGCTCAAAATAGGCGTTGGACCTTCTAGCTCACACACATTAGGTCCTTGGAGAGCAGCAGAACTTTTTCTAAAAGAACTGCGTGAACGTCTTATTTTTAATAAAGTCACAGCACTTAAAATAGATCTTTTTGGTTCTTTATCTTTAACTGGTGTGGGACACGCTACTGATTTAGCAGTTATGCTAGGTTTAAGTGGTGCAGATCCTGAATATGTACCTGTAGAAGATATTGACAACATTATAGCTAGAATTAATGAATCAAAAACATTACATCTAGGAGGTGAAATGTATATCAACTTTACCCCTAAAGAAAATATCGTATTCAACAGAAACTTTTTGCCATTTCACGCTAACGGAATGACTTTTACAGCTAAATATGGAGAAGACAAATATTATGAATCTACCTTTTATTCTATCGGTGGAGGATTTGTTGTAAAAGAAGAAAGTAAAGATGGTCCTGAAAACTTAGAAATCCAAAAAAGCTTCCCCTATCCAATTGAAAAGGCAACTGAGTTATTAGCATATTGCAAAGAACAAAATATGTCTATTTCTCAATTAGTTTATGAGAACGAAAAATCTATTCGATCAGAAGAGGAAATTCACAATGAATTAATGCGTATTTGGCATACTATGCTAGAATGCATGTATATTGGTTGTCATACAGAAGGAACATTACCTGGTGGCTTAAATGTACGTCGTCGAGCTTATGATACGCATTGCAAATTGAAAGGAGATCTACCTTATACAACACCTCAAGAATGGCTGGAAACAATACGTAAGACTAAAGTTTACTTCCGTCAAATACTAAAATGGGTAAGTTGTTTTGCGTTAGCAGTAAATGAAGTAAACGCTTCTTTAGGACGTGTAGTAACTGCTCCAACCAATGGAAGCTCAGGAGTTATACCTTCTGTTTTAATGTATTATTTGGTAATTGAAAATCATAAAGCAGGACCAAAAGAGATTAAACAATTCCTACTTGTCGCTGGAGAAATAGGAAGTATCTTCAAAAAAGGAGCTACTATATCAGCTGCAATGGGAGGTTGTCAAGCTGAAATTGGGGTATCTAGCGCAATGGCAGCAGGAGCTTTATGTGAAATGATGGGAGGTACACCAGAACAAGTACTCGTTGCGGCAGAAATAGCAATGGAACATCACTTAGGTTTAACATGTGATCCTATCGGAGGCCTAGTTCAAATTCCTTGTATAGAAAGAAATACTATGGGAGCCATCAAAGCAATTAATGCAGCAGAATTAGCATTAGACACTGATCCAAAAAATGCTAAAGTCCCATTAGATAAAGTAGTTAACACTATGTGGGAAACAGCAAAAGACATGAATAATAAATACAAGGAAACTTCAGAAGGTGGACTTGCCGTTGCAGTAAGCTTATCTGATTGCTAATTTTATGAAAGCAATATTATCCATATTCTTGAGCTCAATCTCATTTGGAGTATTAGCTCAAGAAAGTCTATATGTCAATACCCCAACTGTTGCATATTCAGATGATAAAGCAACTATTGAAAAAGGGATTTATACAGCTGGGGCACAAATCAATTCATTTGAAAAAATAAACAAGAATATCTACAAGGTATTTATTGACTATGCCGATCCTGTCTATATTTTAAATTCACCAAACATAGGATATAAGTCTGAGATTAATACTCATGCTACTTCCCCTGCTCCTATTATAGACGTTGATGAATATTACAGTACTCCTCACCTTTTTGTTACAGTTGCAGGGCTAAAAGTTCGTGAATATCCCTCTAGTACATCATCTATATTGGGCACTGTTTTTAATGGCACTGTAGTACCTATATCATTTTATCCTTCTGACAAAAATGAATGGGTAGCTATACCGTATAAAGGTGAAATAGGATATATATCTGCAAATTATATTGGTGCAAGACCTATAATGAAAGAGCTAATCAACCAATATTATTCATCAAAAGAACCTAAAGAGCAAAAAAAGTATGCAGAGCGTATATTAGAATTAGGTTGGAATAGTGAAACGAAAGAAACAATAAAAGCTTTGACTCTATTCTCAGAATACACTTCTACAAACAATTTAGAAGAATTAGCAGTTTTAACCAAACTACAAAAAGAAGTGTTAGAAGCGAATTCAAAAAAATCAATTGCAAACAAAATTGCCAAACTACAGAAGAAAGAACTATTTGGGTTTACTCTTAATGGAGAGGTAGAACCTATAAATGGTTTTAATCACACAGTTGTAGAGAAATATGTAGGATATCCGTTAGAGACCTATGCCGATTTAGAGGACTGCGCTCTTGGTGATTATGAAAGCAATGCTTTTTACAATTCAGCAGAGTTTATTATACACGATCTGAAATTGACGTTAAAAACTAGAAAAATGGATATGATTAATGCTAATGGATTTCTACTTGACAACAATCAATTAAACGGAAATACTTCAGAAAAAGAATTTCTAACTATAGGAAAAGGATTTATTACAAATATTAATGCCTTAGACAAAAGTTATTCTATTGAAATAGGAACAATAACTTACGTTTTTCTCTTTTATAATGGGTTCTTAACTAAAGTAGAAATGAATTATTCCTGCTAAAACTTTTATTTCTCTCGTTTTTATATAAATTTACATTTCTAACAAACAAAAACAAAACAAATATGTCAGTAGCAAAAAAAGATTATAAAAAAGTGACTACTAAGTCATTAATAGATATGAAAGCTAACGGAGAAAAAATATCAATGCTAACTTGTTATGATTACTCTATGGCAAAAGTTTTAGAAGCAGGAGGAGTTGATGTAATGCTAGTAGGAGATTCTGCTAGTAACGTAATGGCTGGACATGAAACTACTTTACCTATTACATTAGACCAAATGATTTACCATGCGCAATCTGTTGTAAGAGGAGCTGATAGAGCATTAGTAGTAGTTGATTTACCTTTTGGTTCTTATCAATCAGATCCTAAAGAAGCTTTGCGTTCTGCAATCAGAATCATGAAAGAAAGTGGTGCTCATGCAGTAAAAATGGAAGGTGGAATTGAAATTAAAGAAGGGATCAAACGCATTTTAGATGCTGGTATTCCTGTAATGGGACATTTAGGTCTTACTCCACAATCTATCTATAAATTTGGAACTTATACTGTACGTGCAAAAGAAGAAGAGGAAGCTAATCAATTAATTCAAGATGCAAAAATGCTTGAAGAAATTGGATGTTTTGCTGTTGTATTAGAAAAAATACCTGCTACTCTTGCTAAAAAGGTTGCTGAAAGTATTTCCATTCCTGTAATTGGTATTGGAGCTGGTAATGGTGTTGATGGACAAGTACTAGTAATACATGATATGATAGGCTTAACACATGAGTTTAGTCCAAAGTTTTTACGCCGATATATGAATATCTATGAAGATATGAAAAATGCAGTTGCTCAATATGTTGATGATGTAAAATCTGTTGATTTCCCTAATGAAAAAGAACAATACTAAGTAACTCCCTTTTAATAAAAATACTAAAAATATCCTTTTTGAAATAAAAAGGATATTTTTGTTTAAAATTACATCAAATGAAAATTGTCTCTACACCAGAAAACCTACAAGTACTACATGAAGATAATCATATTATCGTTATCAATAAACGCGTAGGTGATATTGTACAAGGTGATCAGACAGGCGATATGCCCCTAAGTGAAATAGTAAAAATCTATTTAAAGAATAAATATAACAAACCCGGTGAAGTTTATCTAGGAGTAGTTCATCGATTAGATCGCCCTACATCTGGCTTAGTACTATTTGCTAAAACTTCTAAGGCACTTACTAGGCTAAACGAATCGTTTAAAAATAGAGAAACACAAAAAACATATTGGGCAGTTATTAAAAATGCACCGCCTAAGGTAGAAGATACTTTAGTGCATTATTTAGTACGCAATCCAAAAAACAACACTTCCAAAGCTCATAAAAAAGAAGTTCCTAATAGTAAAATAGCAAAACTAAGTTATCGATTATTCCATCAATTAAAGACATATTCTGCATTAGAGATTGATTTACATACTGGCAGACATCACCAAATACGTTGTCAATTAGCAGCTGTCGGATGTCCTATTAAAGGAGATTTAAAATATGGAGCAGATAGAAGTAATCCTGATGGTGGAATTCACTTACATGCGCGAAAACTTACATTTATCCATCCAGTTACAAAAGAAGAATTAACAATCGTTGCTCCTGCCCCAAAAGATGTCATCTGGAATGAAGTTTCAAAATAGAAAGCAATTATGCTAATAAAGGTTGTTTCATATTGATTGACAATGTTAATATATGAGTTAAATGAAAATAGAAAAACTATATCAAAAATCTATTAAAGGGGATAACACTATTCTTTGTGCCACATCACGTAGCGAAAATGAAGTTATAATAGTATTAAGCAATGCTGACGTAATACTTTATAACTTTCAAACAGATAAGACTATAGTATTATTTTCTCTTGTAGATAACATGGGCTACACTGATCAAGGTTTTGATATATCCTCCCCTATTTCTATTTACACGTTAGATAACATTGTCGTAATAGTAAATGATTATAAGAGACATGGGTATGTCTATAATCCAGACCAACAATATAAATTACATCTTTGGAGAGGAGAGTATTATGCAGGAATTACAAAATATCCAATTGCATTATATAAAGACAAAAAGCAAATACCTTATCTAATTTATGGCGAAGATTGGAATCACATACAAATTTTAAACCTGAATACGCGTCAAATAATTACAGCTACTAAATCATTAATAGAAGAAGGCGTAGAACAAAAACATATTCAATACTATAAAACTCATAAAGAAACTAATAAGTTATCATGGCCAAGTACCTATGACTACTTTTACAGTAAACTTAATATCTCTCCTGACAATAAGTACTTTGCTAGTGCAGGATGGATTTGGGGATCAGCAGATTGTTGCAAAGCTTATGAAATAGAGGATTTTATTTCTAACAGTCGCATAAAAGATATAAATCTATTCGTAGGCGAGCATGAAAACAGATCTATGTGTTGGATAGATAACGATACGATTGCTATTGAATATAATCCCTATATTGAAGATGACGCTAATGAAGATGGAGACTTATTGCAAGAGATTCATTTATATAGAATTGAAAACGATGAGGTAAAACTCTTAGAAAAAATCAAAATAGAGGATAAAGATATTCAATATGATGAAATGTATTTTAATAGTGAATTTAAGTCATTTCTACTTTTAAATAAATCTGGAATAATAAACATTATTTCCTTTGACGGACAAGTAATCTTAAAAAAAGATACAAAAGTTACTAATGCATATAATAGTAAATGTCAACAATTTACTTCATATCATGATAAAACCATCTCTGTCTACAAAATTAAATAAGGAACGAGTCTTAGAAGTTTAAGAGTAAAACTAAAGATAGTAAATGAACTAAATACAGGTAATCTACATGACAATATTATTAGGATAAGTAGTAGTTACCATTTACAATAATTTGTTGATAAAAGTAACTTTATAAAATAGCTAAGCAGAATATTCTAAGTTTAGTAAAATA
>NZ_BAEX01000050.1 GCF_000246945.1 Myroides injenensis M09-0166 | reverse complement strand
GTATTAGCACTAACCACCTTACTATTAACTACAAAATAAATTTATGACGTCGATAATCACTAGGCGAATAACCCGTAACTTTCTTAAAAAGTCTTGTAAAATGGGAAGGTGAATTATATTTTAATTCAAATGCAATACCAGCAATATCTCGTGTTTTGTCCTGTAAGAGTATTTGACTATGCAAAATACTTATTTCATTAATCCATTGTTTAGGTGGTTTATTTGTTGCTTCTTTCACACATTTATTAAGGTAGTTCCCTGAGATATGTAATAAGTTAGCATAAAACAGTACATTCTTATGATCAATATGAAACTTTTGAACCAGTTCTCTAAAGCTGAATGCAATATCTAGTTGACGACTCATTGGAATCTTTTTTTCCATATCTACACGTATCACTTTCATTAACACAGTTTCCAAAAGCGTAATACAAATTTCCATATCTATACTATCTCTTTGCGTTTCTTCTTCTAATAATTCTAGTAATCGGCTTACCCAATTAATATTATTAGCGTTCAATTTTACATAGGGATCCATCGTAAAGAACTTCAGGTCATTTGCACCTAAAGAGATATCTGTAATTACTTCATTCTCATAGACTACAAAATAGCCTTTAATATTATCAGAGATAGATAATGTTGCTGTAATATTTCCATTCTTTACATTAATAATATCACCTGCAGTAAGAGAATAAGCACCACTATCTAGATATTGTGTCATGGCACCCTCTGTTACCAATATTAAAAAATTAAAAGTAGTACGATAAGGGATAACTGGCATAAGGATTCCAGTCAAGTAATCCTCTAATCTATATAGTTGTATCTTACTTGAGTTATTCAGATGTGACTCATCTAAATGAGGTAAAAACAACTTTTTGTACTGATAATTACTTAATATTTGAATAGAAGGTTTAGACATTGATGTTCATTTAAACTATTTACAAAATTCACTAACAATTTTTACTTATTATCTTAATATTTATTTAAATTATTGACAGTACTTTCTCAGTAATCTATAAATTTTAGAAGCTTCAATTCTAACTGCTAACCATTTATCCAATTGTTTAATAGGAAACATTACCCACATAGCTAATACAAAAGGAAAAGTCAGTGTAGTCCATCCATATTTTATTAGGAAAATATCAAAATAAGTAGATATAATAACGCTTATTAAAACATACATTCCTGCACGCACTTTATCTTCGCCCATTGCGATACCACATAGAACAGCATTAAAGCTAAATACTCCTTCGTTGATTAACTCTGTAGATGCATAACTATTGTGATGAGAAATATAAACGCTAATAATAACAGCTATAAATCCATATAAAGCTTGAATTGGTCGGCTAATAAATACTCCCAAAAAGAACACTACTCCAGCAATAAAGCTTCCTTGAAACAATACTTGCCCAAAAGCATGTCCTTGTATTAAGAAATCATCTAATTCTTTAATATCAACAAAGTGTTCGGGTATAGATTTGATTGCTAAATCTGGTATACTTAAAATGAATAGAGATATCCATGTTAATAGTACAAAAGGAAAAGTATAAGCTGGCAATTTTTTTTTAATTGCCCATCCCATAATGATTGTAGAAAGAGCTGAGGCAATAATCATAATTCCCCATACCCAAAAATTGGATTGAAAATAGAACATTAAAGCGATCCCTATTAAGCTAGCATTAAATCCAAATAATCCTTGTTCAATATCATGTTTATCATATCGCAATATTTCTGCAGTAAAATTAGCGACAATATTACTTGTTACAGCTGCAATCCCCATTACAATGGAATCATAAAATATCGCTGAGATAAATAATAATCCTGTGATTGCATTTGCTTGTAGCATAATTTGCCCAAATCCTCTAAAGAAAGTCTTTGTACAATGAATTACAAGTTCTTTCATAAATGTTGTTGTTCTTTTTTAAATTTATATTCTTCTTTTTATCTTTTATAGAAAGCGTTCTTTCCATAATATTTCTTGAACTTCTATAAATATTTTAAACAGCTTTTCTGCACCATTACCTAAAATACGTATCATAAGACCATTACCCTCTAGTGCACTAACACCAAACTCTATTGTACTATCTTCCCCATACAATCTATGAAATTGATCAATACAATGAAGGACAGAAGCGCCTACTACTGTGTTGTAATAAATCAATGTTCCTTGATGCGTAAACCCCTCCAATATTCCTAATCCTTTAATTGGCATAAGTTCAGGTTGAAGAAGTACATTATCTTTAACTCTCAATCTACCATTGACTTTTAACTCTGTTAGATTTTGAAAGTGATTATACTCAAATTCTTCACCTGACATTTTCCTACCACAAGTCACAATATCCGAGAGTAAAAGATGACAGTTATCGCTCATTTCTATTTTATTATGACTGATAAACGTAGATGAGTTTTGAGGCACGATAGGATGAGGCACATATGAAAAGCTACTACCTTCTTGCATTAACACAGTTGTAGTCTGAATAGACTTATTCTTCATGTGAAATAATCTCTGGTATGCCTGTGTTTGCAATTGCAATTTTGTCTTTTCAGCTAAATGAATAATAATACGGTGGTCATCGTTATCCAGCAATCCTGGAGATGAACTCATAATCATTAAATGTGCTGCATTATCTCTCTTGTACTGCCCTACTGGCACTATGCGAAAAGGTTGAGTAACGTAAGCATCTTTCATATAAGATGCTCCGTCACGTTGTTCAATCTTAATATCTAATATACATATCATACTATCGCACTAAATTAGGTTCGTCGATATCTTCCAATAATGCATATTTTTTTATCCATCCTACTATGTTTTCTAATCCATCACCCGTTTTTAAGTTAGAAAACAAAAATGGAGCTCCTTTTCGCATGCGTCTAGCATCACTTTCCATCACTCCTAAATCAGCACCTACATAGGGAGCTAAGTCAATTTTATTGATAAGCAATAAATCAGAGCGTGTAATAGCTGGTCCTCCTTTACGGGGTATTTTTTCACCTTCTGCAACATCAATAACAAATATGGTTATATCAGCTAAATCTGGACTATAAGTAGAGGAAAGATTATCACCTCCACTTTCTATAAGAATCAACTCTAAATCAGAAAATCGATTTGCCAATTCTTCTACTGCTTCTAGGTTCATACTTGCATCTTCACGAATAGCTGTGTGAGGACATCCTCCAGTTTCTACTCCTATAATTCGCTCACGGGGAAGCAAACTGTTTCTAGCCATAAACTCAGCGTCTTCACGTGTATAAATATCATTTGTAATTACAGCAAGGTCATATTCATTCATTAAACGACGACTTAATCGCTCTAATAATGCAGTTTTTCCTGACCCCACTGGTCCCCCTACTCCTATTTTTACATATTTTCTATTTTCCATATTGTTGTATTTTTTTAAATGAGATAACGAGAAAAGTAGTATCGTGTATTGCTTTCTTATTTATCTCGGTTTACAAGCTTGTACAATTTGCTAATGAGCGACAATCATTAAACTTAAGTTTCTTACAATAACACACATAACAAGATTTACAATAGCTTTTATAATAGTAGTTATGCGATTTGATTAAGATAAATATAGTCTTGAATAAAGGCGTTCGTGTTGCATACATCGAATATCAAATCCTACATTACACAATCCTATAAGATTTCTATCCATAACAAGTGATTCCTTACTTAAAGACATCAAATCATCATGCAAATAATATAGTATATCTTGCCCATCTAACTGACCTAGTGGTACTAGTTTTACAGCATTTGTCACCATACCTATTGCTGCATTATAATAAAAAGCATGCATGGCTTCCACTAAAGGCACTTTCATCAAACTGGCAAAAATGCCGTACATTATGCAATAGTGATTATAACTATTCTTAAACTTTATCTGATTATCCCACTCTACAATTAAAGGTTCCTCTTGTGTATATCGACTAAAAATCTTAAACATTCTCAACCCTAGTTTTTGACTAGCTTGACGAATTTCCATAGGACTTTTTAACGCATTACATTCGAAATCTAATTCTAGCAATTCCTGAATATTTCCAGATTCTGCAGCATCATAAGCAAGTTTCATTAATGCGGCATCATTATACCTTAAATTATACCACAGATTATAACGGACATACTGATCTGCACTTTCCTTATCATGTACTAACCCATTCTGTACATAAGTTTCTAAACCATTAGACTGAGTATATCCTCCTATAGGTAAAGTAGGGTCTGATAAATGAAGTAGTTTCCCTAAAAAAGCGTTCTGCATATTCTATTCTTTAATTGATAATTTCATTTTGGGAGGTTTAAATACAAACTTTTTATGTTGTTGAAAATCCACATTAGCATTTAGCTTTTTTAGCAACTTCCTCATCTCTATTTTAGGATTGTATTCATTATCTGCTAACCATTGAAACATAGGTCTTTCATAAGGCATCAAAATACTGTTCCCTTCTACAAAAAGCGATAAATGTTTATTTCCAATTTCAAAACAAATTAACCCTAGAGTAATTGGATCTACAGGTGTTAGAATAATAGCTTCACATGGTATAACAGAAACCATCACCACACTCTGCTCATCTTCATAAAGTATATCTCCATCTAAAAGGTCTTGTCCTTTACCTAAAAATCGAATAGCAATATCCACTCCACCAGCAGTCTGCAAACGCTGAATACGTTTACTCGTCTGATACCATTCTATATATAGGAAATCTATTTCTTTATCTATCTCCTCTACTTTGCAGTTTCTCAAAGCTTGTGATACTAACATCTTATGTTTTTTTAGATTAACCTTACTTCTTTAATTCACTTTAAATCTGTTTGCTCAAGAAGTAAGGTTAATTATTTAACTAGTGCTTTTCTTCTCCTTTCCCAAAAAAGAAATATTTTATAAGAGGACATGCTCCTCTATTAAACTTTTTAAAACAAGAAATAACGTTGCCCTAATGCTACTTCATCTATTGGCTGACAAGTAATTTTCTTACCATCTATAGAAACCTCGTAGTTCTCAGGATTAACGATTATTTCAGGGGTAGCATCATTGTGAATCATGTCTTTTTTAGAAATATTACGGCAATTCTCTACTGGTAATAATGTTTTTTCTAATTCGTATTCTTCTTTTATTCCTTTTTCAAGAGAAACTTTAGAAACGAAATTAAAACATGTCTTAGTCACTGCTTTTCCTAAACCACCAAACATAGTTCGTAAAATAATAGGTTGTGGTGTAGGAATAGAAGCATTAGCATCTCCCATTTTTGAAGCAACAATCATTCCTCCTTTTAAAATCATTTCAGGTTTTGCTCCAAATAATGCTGGCTTCCAAATTACTAAGTCAGCAATTTTACCCGGCTCTATAGATCCTATATAATTAGATATACCATGTGCAATAGCTGGATTAATAGTATACTTTGCTACATAGCGTTTCGCTCTATAGTTATCATTATCATGTCCTTCATCCTCTGGCAAAACTCCTGTTTGTTTTTTCATTTTATCAGCAGTTTGCCAAGTTCTAGTAACTACTTCTCCTACTCGTCCCATTGCTTGTGAATCAGAACTCATAATACTAAAAACCCCTCTATCTTGTAAAATATCCTCAGCTGCTATGGTTTCAGGGCGAATACGTGAATCCGCAAAAGCGACATCCTCTGGAATATCTTTGCTTAAATGGTGACATACCATCAACATATCTAAGTGCTCGTCAATTGTATTTTTTGTAAATGGACGAGTTGGATTTGTTGAAGCTGGTAATACATTTGGATACATAGCTGCTTTAATAATATCAGGTGCGTGACCTCCTCCTGCACCTTCAGTGTGGAAAGTATGAATTACACGACCATTAATTGCCTGCATAGTATCTTCTAAGAAACCCGCCTCGTTTAGTGTATCTGTATGAATAGCTACTTGAACATCGTATTTATCTGCTACAGAAAGTGCTCTATCAATAGTAGCAGGCGTAGCTCCCCAATCTTCGTGGATTTTAACTCCTAATGCACCTGCTTCTATTTGTTCAATAATAGGTTGCTCAGCACCGACATTTCCTTTCCCAAAGAAACCAAAGTTCATAGGCAATCCTTCTACAGATTGTAACATACGACGCATTCCCCATTTACCAGGAGTCACTGTAGTTGCATTGGTACCATCAGCAGGTCCTGTTCCTCCTCCAATCATTGTTGTAATACCACTGTATAAAGCAGTTTCAATTTGCTCAGGATTAATGTAGTGAATGTGAGTATCGATACCACCCGCTGTCACAATATACCCTGCTCCGCCATGTACTTCTGTAGAAGCACCAATAATCATATTTGGAGTAACATCATCCATTGTATCAGGATTACCAGCTCTACCAACACCCACTATTTTACCATCTTTAATACCGATATCACCTTTTACGATACCCCAGTGGTCAATGACAATCGCACCTGTAATTACCATGTCCAATACCCCTTCTTCACTCATATGATTAGAAGATTGCATCATACCATCTCTTACTGTTTTTCCTCCACCGAATTTGCTTTCATCACCATAACTAGCAAAATCTTTCTCTACTTCAATGATAATATCTGTATCTCCTAAGCGCACTTTATCACCTACTGTAGGACCAAAAATTGCACTGTAATTAACTCTACTTACTTTTAAACTCATGACAATTTGTTTTTAAAGTGATTTTTTTCCATTTTCTTTAAAGCAGCTTTTTTAGCTTCCTCAGAAACCGTTTCTCCATTAGCTAAATCATTATGTCCATATACTTTTCGTGCTCCTGCGTAAGGCACTAAGTCTATTTCTTTTTCCTCACCTGGTTCAAAACGAACAGCGGTACTAGCAATAATATTTAGGCGTTTTCCAAATGCTTTAGCTCTGTCAAACTCCATCATTTTATTCACTTCAAAAAAATGAAAATGTGAACCTACTTGGATAGGTCTATCTCCTTTATTAGTTACTACAATAGTGGTAATCTCTCTACCTTCATTGCAGATTATATCTTCCTCTTTTATAAAATATTCTCCTGGAACCATAACTTTTCTAAATATTGATTAGCGAATAGGATTGTGAACGGTTACTAACTTTGTTCCATCAGGAAAAGTAGCTTCTATCTGTACATCGTGAATCATCTCTGGAATTCCTTCCATTACATCATCGCGGGTAAGTAATGTTGCTCCATACTGCATTAAATCAGCAACAGTACGTCCATCTCTAGCTGCTTCTAGTAATTCACTACTGATGTAAGCTATCGACTCAGGGTAATTTAATTTCACCCCTCTATCCTTGCGTTTCTTAGCCAACTCTCCAGCCAAGTGCAACATCAACTTTTCAGTTTCTCTTGGTAATAAGTGCATACAATTGTTTTTTAAAATTTGTACAATGTGTTATCTCACCGACATAGCTTATGTCAGTATATATAAATGATAATTAATTATTTACAAGTAATATCACCACTTAAGTATTGTGGTAATCAATAAACTATTTTAGTATTTACCCTACTATAGTATTGGGTATTTTGTAAGAATGATATAATAAATATTTTGCCCTATGTTGTTGTAAGAAGGCAAAAACATCATGTGTATCTATAAACTGCTTATCAGTAAGACGATAAGTCATATTACTTACAATAAAATCAATAATAGATTGATAATCAAAACTAGAAGGTTCAAAATCTCCATTATTACAGTGAGTAATAATCTCTAATTCAACTTCTGATTGAAAATAAACGTTGCTATTATTTTTTTGTACACTTGTATTTGAAAACACTTGTTGTTTTAACATCATAGCATTTGGGCTTACTTCTACAGCCTGATTAGCATAAGCTAATCCCACAGCGAGAAGAAAAAAACACAAAACTATAAGACGAAATAATGCTTTCATTACTGAAGTAATATTTACTATTTTATTACTCTACAAAGATACTTTCTAGTCATTTATCACAATTGCACAAATCTTGACTATCATAGTCAAAAATCGGCAATTACGAATTTTAACTTTTTATTTTTTATCTCATTTTGCACTAATAAATGTAGCATTGCTAAGTTTTGTAGAAGAATTATACGGATTTGTATTATTTAAAAAAAGTAAATATCCCACTAAGCAATAAAAGATTATCAATGCAGTAGCATCTTTAAAAGCTATGTTTGAAAAATTAGTTTTACAAAGAAATTGATAACGAAACCACCCTCCATTCAATTTAGTGGCTAATACAAGTAACTTCATTAAATAATAAGTCCATAATGACTCTATTAATTTCTTTGTTTTAATAGAGGCACTATGGACTCATAATGGACACAACATAGACTCATTGGCAAGGATTACCTTATAAATGGGGCACAATTCACAAATTTATACCACGCGAATTACTTGTGACCAATGGTTTACACTAAATCTCTTTGATCTGTTGGGACAACAATTATATCTATAATATTAGCATATTCATCAAGTTTTATGCCTGACAATCCATAGCTGCAGTAGATACCATTATCGATATTGTAAGAACAACTCTTTGCTGTAAATAATGGTTGAGCGGTATGTAAAGGAGTATGTCCGTGAATTTGTAATTTTCCGATATTTTTTAATGGATTTCTATTCCATAATACACCATCCCAGTTATCTTCTTCATAAGGGTTAGAAGTATCAGATATACCTGCATGAGTAACAATAAAATAGTCTTTTTCAAACTTTAATGGAAACTGAACTAATTGAGTAGAAAGCTTTACTAAATCAACTTCATTTTCTTCAAAGTGTATTAGCGTTTCTGTACCACACTGAGCTGTCCATATTTCATGATGTCCATCTCTGACATATTGTATAAACTCAGCTTCGTGATTGCCTTTCAATACTGTGATGCTTACATTAGGATCTTTCATTAGTGAAAAGCACTTTTCTAAAACCTGCCAACTATATTTCCCCCTATCAATAAGATCACCAACGCAAATAAGATGTTCTGTTTTTGAATTCCAGTGTTCTAAAAGTGAACAAAAAGTATGGTAACATCCGTGAATGTCGCCGATCACAAAATAATTCATAAAGTTATACTACTTCCCAATATTAGTAAATTCCAAAACTATTAAATTAATAATTTCAATGAGTCACTTCTCTTAATTTCATTATAAAAATAAGTATGATTGCCTATTAAATAGTAAAAACAATATTTTACAGATACAACGCATAGAAAAGACTTTTTAAAGATATTCTATTACTCTACCAATTTGTAATTATGGTCTTCGAAAAACTGTATTATTTCAGGATAATTACTGTAATCACTTTCATTAAAAACAGCTTTTTTAGCATCTGATATCACAGTAAACGTTCTTATATAATGATTGTATCTACTAGAAGTATCGCCTAATTTGACCAATACGTCCTCTTTTCTAAATTCTCTTTTTTTATAGTAAGGCGAAGCGATACTAATGTATTCATTGGTTATTGTAATGGACTTATATTTCCCTATCAAATAGAAAATAAGACCTATACCTATCAGCATAAGGAAAACAGAGAAACCAACTCTTTCCATATCTAAACTACTAAAACTCTCACTATTCAGATGGCTAATCAGCCTGTATATTAGCAATACTATATAAGAGGCAATAAATAGAGGATAGACTAAAAAGGCTTTATAGCTATAGTTTGATATGATGTTCATCGTACTGCTTTTTACATAATCAACAAACTTACTTTAATTCTTCACATTAGCCATTTTATTTTAAAATAATAATTACTTATTCTACTTGGTATACTTCCTAAAAAAAAAGCCTCAACAGTGAAATCACTGTTGAGGCTTTCCATAAAAAAGTATAATAGTTAAAATTAAAATAGTTCTATACTATATTACCTATTGTCATCTTTAGAAATTATATCCTAAAGAAACCATCACATTACGCGGTGCTCCTGCAAAGACTCTTGTGTAATCAAAACCTCCTAAGAAGTAATATTTGTCAAAAATATTATTGACATTCACAGCAATCTTAAATTTATCAATGTGATAATAAACAGCTGCATTAGCAGTGGTATAAGCAGGTAAATACCCCCATTGTGCATTACCATTAGCATCTTTACCTACACTATCACTTAATCTGCGTTTGTCTACATAATACATCCCTGCTCCAAATCCTAAACCTTTTAATGCAGTATCTGAGAATACATATTTTAACCAAATACTAGCTGAGTTTTTTGGTGCACCTGGTAATAATTGTCCTTCTTCAGAAATAATCGCTGACTCTTTTATTTCAGTATCATTAAAAGTATAATTAGCCATTAACTGTAACTCTTTAGTAATCTGACCGCGCATATCTACTTCTACCCCTTGAGAAATCACCTTACCTGATTGTCTATAAACTGGCAAACCTACTTCACTAATCTGACCTGTTTCTATCATCATATCTTTTCGTTCAATGCGGAATAATGATAAGTCAACTTGTAATTGATTATTTAAGAATCCTGCTTTCAAACCAGTTTCCACTTGAAAACTGCGTTCTGCTTTGAAGGCACTATTAGCACCGTAATCTTTATAATTTGCTACAAAATTAGCAGCAACGGGTACATATCCTTGTGAGTAGCTAGCGAAATAGTTAATCTGATCATTAATCAAATAAGTTAATCCCACTCTCGGCAACCACACATTTTGTGTAGCAGTATAGCTCTCTGTTAAATCTGTACTTTCTGAACGATAGTTTTCATGTCGCAATCCCAATACCATTTTTAAACGTTCACCTACATTTATTTGATCTTGTACATAAATACCTGTACTTTTATAAGGACTCATAAATGGATACTGCGTATTCGATCTCCAAATATAATTATTGATATTAGCTCCCTCATGTCTAGGGTTGTTAGTATCGAAAGTCAATGGAATAACTTTACCATCTACATCTTTACTTCTCGCTTCTCTTTGCCAACTGTTTTTATCTCCTTTATATTGTGCATAATCAATACCAAATACTAAGTGGTGATCTACATTTTTACCATATAAATCCCATTTTAAATAAGAAACAAAATTGTCTGTATATTCTTTACCATGACGATCGAAGAAACGCAAGTTTACAATAGTGTTATGAGGTGCATCAGCATAAGAATTTAACGTGCGGTGCTCATTTAAATCTTCTTCATAAATTGATTTCATATAATTCACGTGAAGATTTAAATTATTAGTAATGCGTTGAGATAAACGACCACTAAATGTTGTTGTTTTAGTTTTGAAGAAATCAGAAGGTTGATTAAGCGTGAAAGAACGTGGTAACGCATATAAATCATCACCTTTAATACTCATTCCTCTATCTAAATAACCATCAAACTGGTCAAAGATCATATCTACATCAATTCTAGTACCATCCACAGGTCTGAATGTAAATGATGGAGCTAGAGCAAAGTTCTTACGGTTATTAATATCTCTAAATGTTTTAGATGATTCATAACCTGCATTTAAACGGTATAAGATCTTTTTCTCCTTATCCAATGGTCCACCTACATCTAGTGTCGTTCTCAATGTTTCAAAACTGCCCGCAGCTACAGTAATTAGCCCTTTGTGTTCTTCTAAAGGTTTTTTAGTAACCATATTAATTGTTCCTCCTGGAGCAATATCACCAAATAAAGAAGCCCCTGGTCCTTTTAATACCTCAACACTTTCTAAATTAATTGTCATAGGTGAGCGATAATAACTCTCTCCAAAACCATAAGCTGAACGCATTCCGTTCATCAAACGCAATCCATTGTCATAACCACTTTTAAAACCTCTAATTACAAATTCGTCATAATTAGATGCTTGGGTTACCCCTGCAAGATCTTGAATAACATCAGAAACTTGAAAAGCTTGTTTATCTTCCATCAACTCACTAGAAACAATAGAAATAGACTGTGGTAAATCTTTGATTTTACCGTTAAACTTTCCTCCTAATACAGTAGAATTTGTCAAATAAGAATTATCACGGCGAATCGTTACTAATACTTCATCTAATTTTACTTGCTCTTCTTCTAACTTTATAATTATTTCATTATTAGCTTTATAATTAGCATCATTTAACTCTATCAATTTAGTTTTGTACCCCATAGCATTAATCTGGATAACCAGAGGTAACGCTACATTTTTATCTGTTTTAAACTCTCCTTTAGCATCACTTTCTACTATCAAGTCACTTCCTAATATGACTGTTGCATAAGCAATTGGTTCATCTTTCTCACCTACTAATCGACCATTGACAGTTTGCACAGTTTGAGCAATAGCAAAGTAAGGGAGTAATAATAGCAAGACTATTACTCCAAGATTTTTAGTAATTGTGTTCATAAAATTTATTCTTAAAAAATGAGAATGGTTATATTAAATTTTTCTCTCCATATGTAGTGTGGTAAGACCACCTTCTTGCGTATTAGCGACTAAAGCAAATCCTTGTCGTTCCCAGTATTCAAAAGCGCCAGTCAAAAATGGATGCGTGTGCAGATAGAGTACTTCTACCTTTGCCTTACATGCTTCAATTTGCAACTCCCTAAATAACAAACTTCCCAATCCCGAACGCCTTAACTTAGGCTCTACAAATAGTCTAGCAACTTCAACAGTTCTTTTACCTCTATAATCCAAATAAGAAAAGCGATGATCATATTCCATCATTCCTATTACCCCTAGCAAATTACCACTCTGATCACGTGCTTGTAGAAACGTTCCAAGCTTATTATTTAGATAAACATCATCAAAGTTTCTTATATCATTGGGTATAATAGAATGATCTAACATAGGAAACAGCGTTGCTCTAAATGTCATTGCGTATTGCTGAATTTCGCTTACTTGTCCTCTGTCTACTTTACTAATAATAATATTATTCATAACGCTTAAATTAATGGCATAAACATTCGCTTACCCTGATTGTCTATTGGATGTAATGCCAACTGATATGTTTCTTCAAGTAACTGTTGTAATTGATCTTCTGCTTGATACTGTACATCTATTAGCTGATTTTCACGCATGACGTAAAATCGCTCTCCAAACATAAAAGCTAAGTTAGGATCATGCATCACACATAAAACCGTAGTTCCCTCTGTAGCTAATTGTTTAATACATTTCAAAACTTCCACTTGATAGTGTAAATCAAGATGATTTGTAGGCTCATCTAACATTAATATATCGGGCTTTTGCACCAATACTCTACACAACAAAATAAGTTGACGTTCACCCCCCGAAAGCGATGTGTATGGCTTGTCGGCTAAGTGTTGTAAATTAAATCTAGTCAGCACTTCTTCTACTGTAGCATGATCTTCCTCACTTGGCGAAAATGGCGAAAAAGATGCTCTTCCTGTCAAGATAACTTCTCTTACTTTAAAAGGAAAAGTACTTTGATGAAACTGGGTTAAGAAACCAATGCGCAATGACTGTCCCTTGTTCAACTTCATTAACTTTCGCTCATCTTGTCCTATCCAGACACTGCCTTTATATTTCTTTTCTAGTCCAGCTAGTATATTAAATAAGGTTGATTTACCGCTTCCATTTCTACCTAAGATAATAGATAGTTTTCCTTGTTCGAAAGTAACGTTTACACCATCTAATACTTTTTGACGACCATAGTTAAACGTCAAATCCTCTATTGTAATTAACTCTTTCATCCGTTCCAACTTACAATGCTTTTTTTCATCAAGTAAATAAATATTGGCGCTCCTATTAACATAGTAAACACACCTACTGGCAATTCAAATGGCATTACTGCTCTTGAGAAATCGTCTATTATTAATAAAAAAGATCCACCAATACTGATATTTGACCACACACAAATACTATTATTTGGGCCAAATAGCATTCTACTCATATGGGGAACAATTAATCCAAACAAACTTATCACACCAACAGCAGCAACGGAAGAAGCGGTAATCATAGTTGCTACACCTATTAATATCAGTTTGAGATATCGCGGATTAACTCCTACAGCTAAGGCTTCATTATCTCCTAATGATAAGAGGTTTAGCTTCCAACGCAACGCAATAATGACAATTAACCCTATTGTTATAGGTGCAATAGCTGTTGTGAATTTCGTCCACGAAGCTGTATGTAGATTTCCCATTGTCCATTGTACAATAGCTTGTAACTTATAAGGATCACTTAAATATTGTAACAACGTAAGCAAGGCAGTAAAAACACCTGATATAATAATACCTGATAAGACCATACTTACGAGCGAACTTTTATTTCCGGCATACGACACTGCGTAAGTCAATGCTACTGCTGTAACTCCAAAAGTAAAGGCTGATAAATTAATAGATATAAAAGGAAATAACATTGCTAAGGCTGCTCCAAAAGCTGCACCTGACGAAATACCTAATGTAAAAGGATCCACTATTGGGTTTCTAAATATAGCTTGTAACACTCCACCAGACGATGCTAAAGATGCACCCACTACAAAGGTTAATAAAATACGTGGTAAGCGCACCTGCCACAATATCGTTTCGATAGGTAATACAGCACCTCCATCTTTATTTATCCATTTTAGGATATAATGCACCAACTCTCCTATACTTAAGTTTCCAGTAGAACCGAGTAACAAGGAACTAATTAATAATAAAAGAGGTAGAATGAATAATAATATGATTTTAATGCTATATTTCATCGATCTAGTTTAGTTTATATAAAATAGACATTGCTTCATTGACATCGTGCTGAAGCATTTCTTCTGTGTAAATCGTCGGGTATGCCCAATGACGAACCTGCTTGGCAAACAATAAAAACTTTACTGTGTGGGGATCATACTTTAACGCAGGTTTCATCACATAGACATGATTATTCACTACCGCTGGTAGATTCGCTAATTCGCTTAAACTATAAACATCATTGGCTTCTGTATTCCATAAAATCATCAAATCAGGATTCCATTTATACAACATCTCTGCTCCTACATTTGGAGCTTGCATTTCTAATGGACAAGCATTTTCTGCTCCTGATAATTGAATCGCTAAATCCATTAAAGTCCCCTTGCCCGAAGTAGATAGAATACGTCCTTTAGACCAAGCGTAATAGGCTTTTTTCTTATCTTGTATAGGCTCAGCCTCCATTTTTTTTATCTCACCAGAAATATAATTCACGATGTTTTCAGCTCTTTCTTTCTTGCCTAACAATGTTCCGATACCTAACAATTCATCTAGTATTCCTTGTTGATCAAAACTCGCAATAGTAAATACTGGAATATTTAAATTCTCTAACTGATCTACTGTCTCTTTTTCCTCTGCAAAGGTGATTACTAAATCAGGTTGCAAACCAACGATTGCTTCTACATTTGAAGCTCGTCCACCAAAAGTAGGTGTAGCAATTTCTTTGTTAGCCATGCGACTTGACAGTTTTGAGAAAAAAGCTAAGGCATCATCATTGTGATAAATCTGTTCTGGAATACCCACTAATTTATCTTGTGCATCTAACATAAATACGTCATCTACAGTAGCGTCAAACAGAGCTACTACTCTATTGGGTACTTTTGGCAGACGTATTTCTTTTCCTCTGCTATCAATAGCAACGACTTCTTCTGCACTTAGCGTTGGAGCATCAGCTGCTTTGTCAGTAGTCTGTTGTTTACATCCCTGCAACACTCCTATTGCAAAAACAAAAAGGAATATTGCTTTAAAATATTTACTTGTCATCTGTATTGTATTTTTGACTGCGAACTTTCTTAACTATATTATTCATTAACAACTGTTGTTCCAAAAGCAGTATTTTATGGCTAAACTTTACGACAAGTTGTTCATAAAGATTACCGTCATAAGGAACTACAAAATATTGACTACTAGGGTTGACAAATAAGGGTAAATGTCTATTCCCAATATAATAGCAAAAGTCTGCTACCTCTTGTGGTTCAAAAGACATAAACTCAATCGTTAAAACTGGTTTAATCTGTACCTGAGCGAGTAATTTATCCTTTGCAAATAACAAATCTCCATGCGCCCACTCACTGCCTTTCTCTTTTTGCAAGTGAAGTAATAAACCATCTCTTGTATTGCGTTTAAAAAGAAACTTCTGCGTCTCAAACCATTCGATTTCAAACACATCTATTTCTTCTATATTAGCATCAGAACCTTCTACTTTATCAATAAGAATAGCTTGCTGCATTTATTATTTATTTGCTGCTTTGGCTTTTTTCTCTTTTACTTTTTCTCTTAACCAATCACACCATTGGTCAATTCCTTCACCATTTAACGTACTGATTGTAAGTACCTCGATCTCAGGATTTACTTCTCTAGCATCTTTCGTTACATTCTCTACTGTAAAAGGAACATAAGGCAATAAGTCAGCTTTAGACACAAGCATTAATTCACTAGTCAAGAACATACGTGGATATTTTTTAGGCTTATCATCTCCTTCTGTTGTTGCTAAAAGTGTCACTCTGTAATCTTCCCCTAAATCAAAAGCAGATGGACATAGTAGGTTACCAACGTTTTCAATAAACAATAAATCAATTCCTTCTGTATCAATATGGTCTAATGCCTGCAAAATCATTTGTGCTTCAATATGACACATACCACCAGTCACAATCTGTAAAGCATTTAACCCTGCGTCTTTCATACGCACAGCATCTCTATCTGTTTCTGGATCTCCTACCAATACTGATATATTCATTTCACTCGATAATCTTTTTCCAGTTTCTTGCATCAACGTTGTTTTACCAGAGCCAGGAGAAGAACATACGTTAATAATACATACATCTTTTAAGCGCTCGCGAATTGCATTTGCAACAAAATCATTTGCTTTTAATAAGTGAAGTGTAGTGTTATCACACTGTACTGAACCTACGCGGTTCCCTAAACTTTTAGGACTATTAGCTGCCATATATTCTCTGTTTAAGATTGTTTAAATATTACTTTTGATATATATAATTCATTTCCTTGAACAATATCTGTCGATGGTGTTCCACAAGAGCACACAAACCTGTGATACTCTACTTTAAAGTCCTTATTACACTCGTGGCAATGCGCGATAATATCATTGACGATAACTTCTAGCTCCATCGTTTTATAGACTTCATTATCAGTGATAAAAGCATCAAACGCATTTTGAATTAAAACAGGTTGTACATTAGAGAGTAATCCTGCTGTGATTTGTATTTTACTAATATCTTCAACCTTAGCTTCATAGTGTTCTTCCAACGTTGAAAAGATATCTTTCACAATTGTTAATTCGTGCATAACCCTTTATTTAATGGTAGGTTACCCTATCGTTATTTAATCTTATATAGTTCTAATACATTAACCTATCTATTCTATCATAGGTCTATTTTTAGCTAAAAAACAGAGAAGTAAATAGTGTTTTTCAACTGTGTTAATGTAGAGGTTGCAGATCTATTGAAAATCATCTACTGTTAGTCACTCAAATGATACTTTTCAATACAAATAAACTTTTTTATACCATTTAAAAAAGCTAGGATAATAATTATACTTTTGATTGAATCTCTTAGTATAACATCAGTTACAACCATTTTAACAGGGACAAAGTTAGTCACTACACAAAAACGAGAATTGCACAAATCTTGACTATTCTGCCATAAAATAGGGATTCACATTTTTTTATGATTATTAAAATTCTCAATAGTGATAAATTATTAAGTTTTAAACAATATTACATCTTCATAACATATAAAATAGGATACAATAAGTTGTTTTAATTAGAATATACTATTATTATCTCCAAGTAATGCACTCATATATTGCTAACAAAAAAAGTGCTCTGCATCAATCAGATACAGAGCACTTTTTACTATATTACATCATCTAAAATTAAAGAACTACTTGTCTTAATTCTTGTTGAACTCTTTGAATTGCAGTATCACTAAATACATACCCATCTTCTGATGCGATGATCTGACCATCTTCAATTCTTTTATTCCACCAATCTTTTACAAAATCAGCAGCATATCCACCTGTTTTAAAACCATAATCTTCATCTACTAAGCTAATAAAAATCATTAATGGCAAAGATGGTTCGTCATACGACTGCGGAAAACTATTATTCGTATTCATAAAATAGTCAAATGATTTAGCTACTCTTAATGTTGAGTACAGCCAAAACATAGTATCAAACATCAAATGTGAATAATGGTCAGCGTGTAAAGCAAAAAAGCCTTTTTCATTAACAATCTTCTCTCCCAATCTCCTAATCAATAGTTCAATATCCACTACCTCTCTGTCCACCTGATGAAACGCTTGCAATACAATAGGTGAAAAAGTCCCCTCTTTTACAAGTTCTAAATCATACTCAAAAGCATCCTCTTCAAACTCGTCCTCATAAACTAATCCTTTAATAAATTCCTCAAAGTTAGGAGCCAAAACAGTAATACTATAATCATCCTCTTGATCGACGTAAACTACTTGAGGAATACCATCTTTACCACATGAACGATAATCAAGCATTATCATCTCATGACCAGCTGTAGGCGTATCTGCTATACAAACTCCAATATCAGGATAACCCCATTCTTCTTTCATAAAATTACTACCTAGCGAACCACAAAGCGAGTAAGTCTTATCTGCTCCTATTCCCATTATTCCAGTTATTGCAATATGGTCTTCTGCCCAACCTGTAGGCTCTGTAGTAGGAAAACAATACTTATTGACCAAACCGCCATTCTGCACTCTCATTAACTCAATATAAGATGCTGGTAATTTATAACCGCCTATTTGCTCCTCTATTATACGGATTAACTCATCGGTGGGATAAGGCTCAGTATAACTATCTTTTGAATACTGACTACTATCCCATAAGTCAATTAATTCTTCCTCTTTAAAATATTTCATAACAAGTTTTTTGGTTAGTATATAACACTATAATTATTAACAATTTATTTTTTGCTAAATATACTATCTATACTCTATCAATAAAGCAATAAATCCTTAAACAGAAGAAAAACTTGAGTAAAGAGTAAATTACAAGCACTCCCTACTTATACTCCCACAATAAGAAGTGCAAAACTACACGTTAACACTTCCCCCTCCCTAAAGAAAAGCTTCAATCAACACCAATACTCCAACTATGTTTAATACTACTAGAAAAGTTATTTAACCTGAGGACAGGTTAATCAGTTTACTTGGCTATTTTACTAAATTACAAGCAATCAGTTAATTAGATAATCTTAAAGTTAAATCTACATGAGAATAAAAAATAATCCACTAACATTACTGTCTACAAAAAAAGCGTTGCAGCTTTTAACTACAACGCTTTTTAAAGTCTTTATTTATAGGGTATTCTATTTACCGATACAAAAGTTCGCAAATATATTACCTAATAACTCATCATTCGTAACTTGTCCTGTTATCTCACCGAAATAATACAATGCCTGACGAATATCAATAGCCATTAAGTCAGCAGATAAATTAGTCTGTAATCCCCATTTCACCTTTTCTATCTCTTCCAAGGCCTTAATCAATGAATCATAATGACGAGCATTAGTCACAATTGTTTCATTATTACGAAGCGCACCAGTATTGACAAAGCTCAATAGAGATTCTTTTAACTCCTCGACTCCACTGTTGTTCTTTGCAGACATAAGCATTAAGTTCTCAATGCTAGATTGATATAAAGCTAAATGCTCCTCTGTCAATAAGTCTTTTTTATTACACACCACCAAAAGCGGTTTTAGAGGGTATTTATTCTTTAATTTCTCTAACTCTACCTTAATAGAATCTAGTGAGCTTTCATTGAGTTTTGCACCATCGATTAAGTAAATAACCACTTGAGCAGCTTCTATTTTCTCAAAAGTCTTTTGAATACCGATACTCTCCACTACATCTTTCGTCTCGCGGATACCCGCAGTATCTATAAATCTAAAACCTATACCATCAATCACTAATTCATCTTCTATCGTATCTCTGGTTGTACCCGCAATATCTGATACGATAGCGCGCTCTTCGTTTAATAAAGCATTAAGCAAAGTCGATTTACCCACATTAGGCTCTCCAACGATAGCTACAGGAATACCATTCTTAATCACATTACCCACTGCAAACGAGTCAATTAAACGCTTCAAGACAAACTCAATGCGATCAATAAGTTCTTTGAATTGCGTACGATCTGCAAATTCAACATCTTCTTCTGAGAAGTCAAGCTCTAATTCGATTAGTGATGCAAAGTTTAATAACTGCTCTCTTAACAAGGCGATTTCGTTTGAAAAACCACCACGCATTTGTTGCATTGCTATTTGATGGCTTGCCTCATTATCTGATGCAATTAAATCAGCAACCGCTTCCGCTTGTGATAGGTCCAATTTACCATTCAAGAAAGCACGCATAGTGAACTCCCCTGCCTGAGCCATTTTTACACCTTTGCGCAAACACAATTGAATAATTTGTTGCTGAATAAATGTAGAACCATGACAAGAGATTTCGATTGTATCTTCTCCTGTATAAGAATTAGGTCCTTTAAACAAAGAGACTAAAACTTGGTCAAGCACTCGCTCTCCATCTACTATGTGACCGAGGTGAAGAGTATGTGTCTTTTGCTTAGTTAAATCTTTGTTCTTTATTGACTTAAAGATTCCATTAACTATCGTAATGGCATCTTTTCCAGAAACACGTATAATGGCGATTGCGCCAGCACCTGAAGGCGTTGCTAAAGCAACAATCGTATCTTGTAATATCATAATCCTAAATTATTATACGACAAAGATAATATTTATTAAACCAAAAAAAACGACAGTAAATGTGTCGAAGTTTATTTAACAATATAAAAAGCGAAATCCCCTTATTGAAAGGGGATTTCTATTAGAGCGTTAGTATTCTAATTGCGCTAATGTCTCGCTCAACGTACATTAATATTGCGCTACTAGATAATTAATTAAATCCGTTGTAGTAACAATTCCCACTAGGTTATTGTCTTTGTTAACTACTGGTAAAGAGTGGAAGTGTTTTTTTGCAAACAACTCTGCCACTTCTTTAATTATAGTATCTTCAGTTACTACAGTTGGCTCTTTAGTCATGATGTCTTCTAATTTATAGGCATCATAGATAGCATTTAACGCTGCTTGATCCATATCTGAAGCACCAAACCCCAACTTCATAACATCTTTGACACTTATAATACCGATTAGCTTTTCACCTTCTACAACTGGAATATGTCGAATATTATAATCTTCAAATAGTTGATTTACTTCACTTATTTTTTTTGTTGTTGGTACTGCGATCAAAGCTTTTGCCATGATTTGAGAAATAGGAACTCTTTGTTTCATAGTCTTGTTAAGTTTTATTACTACAAAGTTGCCCTAATTTATTTGTCAATACGATGATAAATAACAGCTTAAAATCGAAAATATTGTTGTAACTTATATTGTTGTCGCCTCTATAATTATTTAACACTTTGAGTCGTTTCTTTTCTAAACTGAGAAGGTGTTATTCTTTTGTATTTTTTAAACAATCAAGCGAAATGGCTTCATCTTAAGGAAACTTGGCTATAAAATAGACATGTAATTCATTCGTATCGAAAATATTATTAATCTTATTTTCCAAAATTGTCTCGTATTTCATAGTTGAATACTATACAAATCTTACTTTCTATAAATCACGACAAGAATACACTACACAAAACCGATAAAACTATTTACTTATAGGGTAAATAATGGCTAAAAATGACTTTTATTTACCCTTTACAGAATTGCAATTATCACAACAAACCCAGTATATGCAAGGCTTAAGGTATAACATAAGTAAATAACTGGTTGATTTGTTCGGGAAGTGTGCGAGAACAGTGCTTGCAGGCATTGCAAAAACGCTTTTTTCCCGAAGAGCAACGTAATTCCCCCCGAATAACACTGGGATTACCCGTGAATTGAATTTAAAAAAATAGAAAAATTACTTGAGATAAGATTGACTTTTTTACAGTCAATTTAGACGAAAAAAGAACACTTTGATTTGTATCCTTTTGTTTTAACCAATCAGTTAGGACACTGATTTACAATACAAAATTACAAATAATTTTGTTATTATTACTGTTATTATTTATAATAGCCTAGTAAATAAATGTATTGTCTTAAGTATGCGAAAGATTAAAAATCAAGAAGATAATAATACCTTATTGTTAGGTATTATCACACTTACTCATTGACTAAGACAATTTTCTAATACAGGACAAAAACTTTAAGGCAAGCACTAATCCAAATAGAATATTCAACGCTATTAAGCATACTAGAAAAAAATAGAGAGCCACAACAATCAGATACAAAAAATACGATACGGAGATCTTCTTCAGTATTTTTGACTAAAAACAATCAAGGCAAATGACATTACCTTAAAGAAACTTGATGCTATTTACTAGAGATTGGCAGTATTTTCACTTTTCGCATTAAAAAACAGCAAACTTAACTTACTACCTATCAAACACTTGATTTTTTTATAAAAAAACATTACTTTTTCTTTGCATTATAGGAATTAAAAGTAATATATTTGCACCGTCAAAATGAGACAAACACTAGTGTTTACTTGATTTGATACCTAATTTAAATCTTATAGATTTAAGGACGGTCCAGTAGCTCAGCTGGATAGAGCAACTGCCTTCTAAGCAGTAGGTCTCAGGTTCGAATCCTGACTGGATCACAAAAAAAGCCTCACAAATGTGAGGCTTTTTTATATATCCATGCGAAGCATTACCATATCTTTTAACTGAATGCCATTTTCTATAATAGGCTCAGGATAGTTATCAATAAAGAAATTCTCCTTGACAGCATATTTTACAAATCCATTGCGTTCATAAAAACGTATTTGATCTACACCACAGTCTGCTGTACCAACGATTAATTCTCGATAACCCGATTTTTGTGCTATTGCAATTATCTCTTTAATCAATATACTACCTATCCCCTTTCCTTGTAAAGAGGACGCTACGGCAATATTTTTAAGTTCTACAGTATCTTTGTCTATACGATACAAACAAAATACTGCAGCTTTATCTTCTCCTTGATAAACTACATAAACATCGCTATCATAAACATATTTATCAATAGCCTCTCTAGTCTCATCCGCTAACAATAATAAAGAATAAGGGTAATCCTCTTTGTTCTCTATTAATTTCAAACTATAATTCACTTTTATAATACTTTAACTACTTTACAAATTGCGCTCTTCTATCCTTATAAAAACTATCAATAAATCTTTTTAACTTGCGTTGAGTGTTTGAATGTCTTGTCCAAATTGGGTATTCCCTTAATGGCATTTTAGACACTTCATCTAATATAGTTTCAAGAGTACTATTCTTCATAAAATTTCGCAATAAAAAGTCTTCAATAATTTTATTCCACTCCTCTTTATTTCCCCAATAATGTCCCACAATATGATCAGCTGGTTTTAGAGGACTAACTTTCGTTAATGCTAGTGAAAAAGCAAACTGTTCAATTACTCTGCGAACTACTCCTGTGTCTAGCATCTCATCATTCAAGTTTAAGCACAAATCCAAAGCACCTAAATTCTCCTTAGCTATTCCAATTACTCCAGAATTCCACATACATGTATTTTCATTGACTAAGATTTCACAAAAAGTTTTATTCTTCAAAGTACTCCACATTCGCTTCTGCGATTTATCTCTCATTTTACTAATTTCACCTTCATTTAAGTGCAAAAAACTTTCGCCTACATCCATTCCCCTTTTAAGAATAGATAAATCTTGATAGATAAAAGTATCTCCATCTAAAAATAACAGATGATCATTAGGATACATTGAAGCTACTAATTGCAGTCCTTTAATTTTTATTCTAAATAAATAGTCATATTTGGAAGTCCATTCCTTTATTTGCTCCCTTGTAATAGCTATTACTTCTATCCTATCACCAAAGTGTTCAAATAAGCTTGGATCTTCTGCCAAAACGATTATTCTATCGGTATCTTCCTTATGCAACAAAGCTGTATAAATAGAAAAATATACTTGTTGGTAATTATCAATGCTTTTTCCAAAAACTAAATAAACTATATTCATCTCTTAATTAAATAACTTTAAATGCTAAATTAAGCTAATAATTTTATTACTTTATAAATACAGTATTAAATAAACACAGCCATAAACACAATGTATTTATGGCTGCGAAAATATATTTTACTATTTACTAAGAAAGAACTGGAATCAAGTGCTTCCAATTTAATTGTTTTGCAAAATCTAAAGCTGTTTTTCCTGCTGGTGTTTTTGCATTTTTATCTACACCTTTTTCTAATAATACTTCTACTATTGTCAAATTTCCTGCAAGTACTTCTCTATGTAAGAAACTCAAACCTGAATCATCTACAAAATCTAATTCTTCTGGATTCTTATCCAAAAACTCAATAAAGCTCTCTCTCATATTCTTGCTCATTGGATGCTCTACTAAATTCTCAGGGTGCTCTTCTTCATAAGCTAATACTACTTTATTAGGATCGCCAAAATCAATACCCCAAGCTTCATCATGTCCTTTTAATTCATCTTCTTCCATCTCTGAACGCATAGCCTGAATAGTAAATCCTCCGTAAGCTCTACCTTGTGATAAAAACAACCAATCACTGATTTGATCAAGTGTCACAGCTACTTCATCACCTTCCTCTATATTTGTCAGCTGTCCTGGTTCATTTAATAACTCTCCATAGATATATTCACCGTCGTAATAGATATCTCCTATCCACATGTGCTCTACAGCAATATCTTCTTCTCCATCCTCATTAATATACTCTTGTGTAAAAGCTACTTTTACACTTGCCATATCCAATGCTGGAATAATTCGTCTTCCTTCCCAATATAGTTCTCTCCAAAAATATCCGAAAGTATCTTGTGCTTTTTGATACGCCTCTATTAATTTAGGATTATCTCCTTTTGCAAAGTAAATCTTTTTTTCTGCCATGTCTTCTTAATTTTAACTATCTACAAATAATCCTATTTAAAGGTTATTTCTTTCTCTTTTTATTATTTAATCTGTATGCAAGATAAACACCTGAGATTGCTCCCATTAAATGTCCTTGCCATGAAATACCATTTCCTACTTGATAAGGCAATAATCCATAAACAATCCCCCCATAAAGCAAAAACACGATAATGGATAATAATAACAG
>NZ_BAEX01000051.1 GCF_000246945.1 Myroides injenensis M09-0166 | reverse complement strand
ATATTTTACAATACAGTTTTACCAGTGTATTCTCTGAAATATTCAATTTTACTTAGGAACATTGCTGCCATTCGCTCTGCGCGCCATTTAGCCTCTTCAGCGACCGTTCCTTCAAATAATTCATCTACTGTTGAATTAAATATTTTCTTCCAAGTTTCAAAGTGTTCCCCTTCCACAGGTAATTTTGCATGAGGCGGAAACGGCTTACCTTGATAAGTATATTCATCTAACAATATAGTCTGCCAAAAAGCATACATCTTTTCTAGATGTGCTGGCCATTTACCTTCTAATTTTTCATTAAAAATAGGACCAATGAGTTCATTATCTTGTACACGTCCATAGAAAGTATCTACTAACAATTTTATATCTTCTAGAGTCTTTATATCAGTTTTCACAATAATTATCTTTAATTTTATACACGCATAAATATAAACCAAATCTATATATTAGCATTATGACTACAATCACAATTTTAGGAGCAGGCAAAGTTGCCAAACACTTAATTCTAAATATATTAGAGCACGACAACCTTCAGCTTCAACAAATATATGCAAGAAATTCCAACAAAATTAAGGAAGTTGTAGATGAAGCAAAAATAGTAAATGATATTAAGGATTTAAAACCTGCTGATATTTTTATTATTGCAGTAAGTGATAATGCTATAGAAGAGGTTACTTCTAGTTTTCCACTTGAGAATCAACTATTAATACACACATCTGGTACCATGCCTCTATCTGTAATAAAAAACACTGATAGAAAAGGTGTCTTTTATATGTTGCAATCTTTTTCTTTTGATAAATCTTTAGACTTTTCAGAGATACCTTTTTGTCTAGAAGCTAGTAACCCTAACGATTTTAAAACTTTGGAAAATCTAGCAGTCAAGTTTTCAGAAAAGGTATATAAGATTAATTCTGAACAACGTAAAGCAATACATCTAGCTGCGGTTTTCGTTAATAATTTTGCAAATCACATGTTTGTATTAGGAGAAGAAATTTGCAAAGAAAACAGTGTACCTTTCGAAATATTAAAACCATTAATATTTGAAACAACAAAAAAAATAGAACACTTATCCCCTCTTGAAGCGCAAACTGGTCCTGCTGCTAGACGTGACTTACAAACGATCGAGCAACATCAAGAGCTATTAAAAGATGCTAATAAAAAAGAGATTTATAACTTAATTACAAAATCAATACTTAAAAAATAATGTCTAAACATTTTAAAGAAATAATGAATGACATCACTACATTTATTTTTGATGTAGATGGTGTACTAACAGATGGATCTGTAAATATCTCTCAAGACGGTCAATTATTAAGAACAATGTTTATCAGAGATGGATACGCAATGAAGGCTGCAGTAGAAAATGGATATAATGTTTGTATTATTTCAGGGGGAAGCAATGAAGGTGTTTATACCAGATTTAAAAACCTAGGAATAAAAGAAATTCACTTAGGGGTAAGTGATAAAGTAAAAGTATATAACGAGTACATTCAAAAATATAATATCAATCCTGATAATATTTTATATATGGGCGATGATATTCCTGATTACCACGTTATGCAATTAGTAGCGTTACCAACTTGTCCACAAGACGCAGTACAAGAGATTAAAGGAATTTCAAAATATGTATCACATCTTAATGGTGGTCGTGGCGCAGTAAGAGATGTAATTGAACAAATTATGAAAACCCAACATAAATGGTTTCAACATTTTGATGCTAAATTTGATTAATCGCACAACTTATGCTATCAAATATATTTAAAGATTATAAAATTGTATTAGGTTCTAATTCACCTCGTCGTAAACAATACTTAAAAGAATTAGGTTTAGATTTTACGGTAAGAGCATCAGATATTGAAGAGGACTACCCTATCCATTTGCAAAAAGAGGAAATAACCGATTTTATCGCGCAATTAAAATCTAATGCTATAGAGCTTGAGGATGATAAAGAAATCTTAATCACTAGTGATACAACAGTCTGGAATAACAATCAATCACTAGGAAAACCAAAAGACAGATCAGAAGCATATCAAATGCTAAAAGAAATGTGCAATAAAGAACATGAAGTAATTAGTTCTGTTTGTTTGAGAAGTAAATCAAAGATAAAAACGTTTAATTGTACAACTAGAGTTACTTTTGGTCCGATTTCTGATGAAGCACTCTACTTTTATATAGATACTTATAAACCTTATGACAAGGCTGGTGCTTATGGAATCCAAGAGTGGATAGGATTAATAGGTATCAGTAAAATAGAAGGCTCGTATACTAATATAGTAGGACTTCCAACTTACGAACTAATAAATGAATTAATAAATTTCATCAAAGAATAATAAACAATGCTAAGAGAATACTATTCAGAAATAATAGCGACCATGATTACGGTTTTATTATACTTGCCATCAAAAAAGTTATTATACTACATTATCCGATCTTTCTCTACTAAAGTAGGCAGGAGAGATAGTAGAGTTAATACTGTTATTAGACTATTCAACACTTTACTTACTTTAATATTTGTAGTCTTTATTTTAACGATATGGGGAGTAAAACCCGACAACGTATTATTAACATTAACATCTGTATTTACAGTTATTGGTGTTGCTATGTTTGCACAGTGGTCATTACTGAGTAATATTACTGCTGGTATTTTACTTTTCTTTTCTTTTCCTTTTAAAATTGGAGATGTTATTAAAATTCAAGATAAAGATTTTCCTTTTGAAGCAGAAATATTAGATATAAAAGCTTTTTGTACAATATTCCTAACTACTGAAGGAGAAAAGATTTCATATCCTAATAACTTATTATTACAAAAAGGTATAGTCATAGTTGAAAAAAACAAATCTAGTGATGATCCAATAATCTAATTAATGGCACAGAATTTGTTATTATCATTTTGGTTTTAATAGCCGAAATGGTAGTGGTTTATAAAGCTATTTATAGGAGAAATTCTATAAATAGCTTTTCTTTTTTTTTGCTAATCGTGAGCAAACGGTAATCTCCATTTATACTTTACTGCTAATATTCTAACAATGATAATTGTTAATGCAGTAGCTAAGTACAAAAAGTCTTTATTACTATTAAAATGAAGTAATACATAATACATTCCTCCTCCTACTATACAAGCTGTTGCATAAATTTCCTTCTGGAATATAAGGGGAATTCTATTAGCTAAAATATCGCGTATTACTCCACCAAAACATGCTGTAATTGTACCTAGAGTAATACATATTATAGGGTGCAATCCTATACGCATTCCCTTTTCAATACCTATTAAAGTAAATACCGCAATACCAATCGTATCAAATAAAAATAAAGAATAACGCAAAAATGCAAACTTTTGATAAAATACAATAGCCATTACCACACCTAGTAGAGTAACATAGAAATAGCTCAAATTAGTTAACCACATTACAGGGGTAAAACCAATCATCATATCTCTTATCGTACCTCCACCAATGGCTGTTGCAAAGGCTAAAATGGTCATACCAAATAGGTCCAACTTGCGCTCACGACCTGCTAATGCTCCAGAAATTGCAAATGCTAATGTTCCGAGCAAGTCTAAAATATCAAAAAAACTGTACATTAAAAAAATGGGATTATACTCTTGATGCTAAATAATTATAGTCTTTTAATACTAATTCGATAAACTCTTGATTTGACAAGTCCCGTTTATTTACTCCTAAAACAGATATTAACTTATCACACAATCGCTCAAGTAAGCGCGCATCTCTATTTGTTTTATAATTAAGAAGAGTTTCTTTTACAATACGAATATCGTTATCCGTTAATGTCAATACTTGCGGAAATACAGGTACATACTCTGATTCTACTTCTTGGAATATTGTTGCAGATAAACCAATTCTTTCCTTAGTCGAAATTACAGCCGTACCAGCTAACATATCTCCTAACCTCTGATTTTTTTTGGAAGAAACAATAGCAATTACTCCAATAAAGGCACTAACTATATAAATATCTACCAATCGCATTATCCATCGTATAAAATAATCAGCAATCGTTGCCTGATATCCATCAATCTTAATTACTCTAATTTTCATAATACGTTTACCAGGAGTTGCTCCTTGTAAAATAACTTCAAAAAATAGGGTATACAAAATAACAGGTAAACATACTATTAATATAAAAGCTCCTCTAGACCAATCATCTGAGAAACCTTCAATTATTTTTGATTTTACTAAAACATAAAAAATAGCGATTAAATACAAGATTTTAAAGACACTATCTAACAAAAATGCTAAAATACGTTCACCTATAGACGCATTTTTAAAATCTATATTAATATTTTGTGTGGTATTTATTGTTAAATTAGCCATAAAATTAATATTACCTCATTAATGAGAGAAGTTGCCTTTATCAAACATAATAAAGAACAATGGTTAGAATTTGAAAATGCTATTTATTCAAATACATACCACAAGCCTGATTATTTAGCTGACATGTACATTCAGATTATGAATGACTTATCGTATGCACAGACTTTTTATCCGAAGAGTAAAGTTACACAATATCTAAATAATTTAGCAGGACAAACTTATCAAAAAATTTACAAAACTAAACGCATAGAAGAAAATAGAGTTGTACATTTTTTCAAAACAGAAGTTCCCCTTATAGTTTACGAACATAAAAACTATATGCATTTCACACTTCTAACTTTCGCAATAATCGTTGCAATAGGTGTAGTTTCAGCTCATTATGATCTAAACTTTATTAGATTAATTCTAGGAGATTACTATGTCAATCTCACTCTAGACAATATACAAAATGATGACGCTATGGGAATTTACAAATCAGGAAGTAATTGGGGGAGTTTTATAGCTATTACATTTAATAACCTTTACGTAGGATTACGTTTCTTTTTATATGGCATATTTGCTGGTTTAGGTACACTTATTTTTCTTTTATACAATGGGATAATGCTAGGTGCATTTCAATATTTGTTTATTAAAGAAAATGCATTTATGGATAGTTTTCGTGGAATATGGTTGCATGGCGCTATGGAAATCACTGGTATGGTAGTGGAAGCTTTTGCAGGATTCATACTTGGAGGCAGTATTCTGTTTCCTAAAACTTTTTCTCGTATAAATTCACTAAAAATAGGGTTTAAAAACGGTTTGAAAATATTTGTAGCTACCGTACCTTTCACAATATTTGCAGGGTTCATAGAAGGCTTTGTAACTAGATATGCTAAAGAGATGCCAGATGTACTAAATTACATCATCATTTTTGGTACTTTATTTCTTATCATCTATTACTTTTTTATTTATCCTCGAAAAGTTTATAAAAAAATGTTTGCTTAATATATACTGAAATCCAATGTTTAAACTATTTAAGAAGAGAGCTTTTAGCGACTATATCAATGATACTTTTTCATTCTTAAAACAAGAATGGAAAACATATACTAAGAATTACCTAACGATCTGTGGAGTTTTTATACTGATACTTATCTTTTGCATGTATTTCCTTTCCGAAATATTTTTTGAGGCTACTAAAGCATCAAATACAGGAGATAGTTTAGATACTTTCTTTGAAGACAATTTTGCTCTTGGCTTAAGCCTAGGAGCAATTGCTATGATTGTTACTATTATCTTTAGTTTAATATCCTATGCCTACCCTATACTCTACCTAAAAACTATGGTAGATTATCCAGATAATTATAAAGATGCTAATCATATTAAAAGTTTATTAAAACAAAATATTGGGAGATTAATTGTTTTCTTTTTAGGAATAACTTTCATTGTATTACCCTTATTTGGTATCGTATTTTTTATTAGCGTTCTACTTGTATTTCTGCTAATAGGGATACCTCTATTAATCGTATTAATCCCTGCATTTTTTGCATTTACAAGTCTTGCTTTTTATGAATACCTGACAAGACGAACACCTTTTTTTGCTTCCTTAGGTATAGCATTTAATATGATTAAAAGTAATCTTGGACAAATTATAGGAACGACAATTATCTTCTATATAATTGGACAAGTAATTTCTTCTATCCCTACTGTATTTATTCAAATATATATAGTTGGATTTGATTTAACATCTTCAAATGATGTTTCATTAAGTCCAACATATAAAATTCTACTAATTATTATACTATTATTTGCTTTTCTAATAGGAATAATTGTCAATAATATAATGCTAATAAACCAAGGGCTTATTTACTATAGTTGTAGAGAACAAAAAGAAAATCACACTACTCATAATGAGATTGACAGTATAGGATCGCATGCAGATGAATAAAAAACTTAGTTACATATTATTTCTATTCTTTATTTCATTATTTCCTCTTCTTGCACAAACTCTGCAAGAAGAAGAATTAGTGATTGAAGCGGATAGTTTATATTCTAGTGAATTAGAACCTCCCTTAAAAGAAGTAGAGAATTATAGAGACACAAATACTTATGATTTACCTTTTAAAGTTGATACAAATGATTCAATAATTTTAAAAAAGTTCACTTCTAATTTCAAAAAGAAATATAAAGAAAGCGCAGAATTCGATTACAACGATAATAGACCAAAAGATAGTTTGTGGAAACGTTTTAAACGTGCACTTGATGACGCACTCACTAATTTTCTCAGACAATTCAACGTTAATCATAAAGTTGACAATTATTTTACGATAGCTATGCGTTTTATGGGGGTAGCCGTGATTCTACTTTTACTCTACTATATAATACGTGCTTTTATACAAAAAGATATCTATTGGTTGTTTAAAAAGAAAGCCAAAAAGCTAGAAATAAATGTAGAAGATATAGAACAAAATATTGAAAATGTAAATTTCGATTTACTAATTGAAAAAACAATAAAAGATAATGCCTATCGTTTAGCAATTCGTTTTTACTATTTATGGTTATTACAAAGGTTGCAGGAACAAAATCATATTGTGTGGAATATTGAGAAAACAAACTCTGACTACGTAAAAGAAATTACGGAACTAGAAACTAAAGCTCAATTCCAATATTTGTCATATCTGTATAACAATATATGGTATGGTGAACACGACATTACTTTTGAAGAATTTTCAAAAGCAAAAACTTCGTTTGACTCTATTTTAAAACCTAAATAATATGAACAGTACGCTAAAAAAACTATTGTTTTTATTCATCATATTAATAGGTATTATCTTCTTTATTGAAGGAAATAGAAAAAAACCTATTGATTGGCGCGACACATACAGTAGAAACGATAAGATACCTTATGGTACCTATATATTAGACCAAGAACTCGATGGTTTACTCCGTAATGATTCAGTCATACGTATCAGCGATAATATTTTCGAAATATTAAGTAATAAACATTACGATACACTTGTCCCTACAAACATATTAAGCATAAAAGGATATAATTACTATGATGAATTCGCCGCTAAGCATTTAAGTGATTATATAAAAGGAGGAAATAATGTTATAATTATACAGACTTATTTTAATTATAACATTATTGATACACTTGGTATCTCTCTAGAATATAGTGCTCCAACTATAGAAGATGATGGACTAAGTGAAAATGAAATAACACTTGAGTTAACCAATAAAAATTTAACATCACAGAAATTTAATATTAAGAGTAATAACAACTATTATTACTTCTTAATACCTGATAAGGAAAGAGATAAAATAGAGGTATTAGGATATAAAACAATTAATAATAAGAAATTACCTAATCTTATACGCATAAAACAAGGTAAAGGATCTTTAATATTAGGAATAGACCCTATTATTTTTACAAATTACAATCTGCTCGAAAGTAACAATCACTTATACGTCGAGAGCGTATTATCTTATTTAACGAATGATAAAACTTACGTTTTTGTAGATACACTAAGTGATGAAAATGAGTCTTATAATGTACTGCGTTATATTTTGCAAAATGATGCACTGCGTTGGGCATGGTATTTCTTTTTAATTAGCATTGTTGTTTTTGTTTTCTTTACCGCAAAAAGGAAACAAAGAATTATACCAATTATCACTCCTTTGCCAAATACAACAGTGGATTTCACTAAAACAGTATCTAATTTATATATCCAGAATAAAGATTATCACGATATTATTAATAAGAGCATCATTTATGCCCTTGAAAAAATAAGACGCCTTTATTATATAGACACTACTAAATTAGATGATAAATTCATTGAATCATTACATCTGAAAACGAAAAAAGATAAAGAAGATATTAAGAAATTTGTAGCTTTTATAGAAAAATTTAGAGCCTCGCCTAATTATGCTTCAGAAGACTTACTAGTTACTTTAAATAAAATAATTGAGAAAATCTTAGATTAAAAAATATACTATGGAAAACACACCTATCAATTCAGAAAACTTAGAATTTGAATCAAGAATAGATTTATCAAATCTAAGTGAAAAAGTTGCAGCAATTAAAAATGAAATTCATAAAGTTATTGTTGGACAAGATAAAACCATCGATCAAATTATTGTAGCCCTCCTTGCTAATGGTCATATCTTATTAGAAGGAGTACCTGGGGTAGCGAAGACGTTATCTGCAAAAATATTAGCACATACAATTGATATGGATTTTAGTAGAATTCAATTCACTCCTGATTTAATGCCATCAGATATATTAGGAACTTCAGTTTTCAATATGCAGAAATCTGAATTTGAATTTAAAAAAGGACCTATCTTTTCGAACCTTGTCTTAATCGATGAGATTAACCGTGCTCCTGCCAAAACGCAAGCAGCATTATTTGAAGTAATGGAAGAAAGACAGATTACGATAGATGGACAAACTTATATTATGCAAGCTCCTTTTATTGTAATTGCTACTCAGAACCCAGTAGAACAAGAAGGAACTTATCGATTACCAGAAGCACAACTTGACCGTTTTCTATTTAAGATCAATATTGATTATCCAAGCCTTGAGGAAGAAATTAGCATTATATTAAAAGAGCACAATTTACTAAGCGAAACTAAATTACAGCAAATACAAAAAGTAATTACACCAGCTGAAATCATAGCGTTCCAACACTTAATAAAACAAATTATTGTAGAGGAAAAGCTAATAGAATACATTGCTAAAATTGTCGCTAATACACGTACTAATCCGTTATTATATCTCGGGGCATCTCCACGTGCTTCTATTGCGATATTAAACGCCGCAAAAGGTTTTGCAGCTATTAATAATCGTGATTTTGTAACCCCTGAAGATATAAAAGAAGCCTCTTATCCTGTGTTGCAACATAGAG
Source organism: Myroides injenensis M09-0166 (assembly GCF_000246945.1). Classification (GTDB taxonomy): domain Bacteria; phylum Bacteroidota; class Bacteroidia; order Flavobacteriales; family Flavobacteriaceae; genus Flavobacterium; species Flavobacterium injenense. Next base: position 15,607 of record NZ_BAEX01000051.1, on the reverse strand, counting down.
TAATTGTATCTCCTGAACGTGAAATGGAAGGTGTTACTGCAAAAGATATTATTAGTCAAATTGTAGAATCTATCGATATTCCAAGATAGTACAAATAGAAAATTATGCTTCGATTTTTCAAACAACTTTACTTATTAAAAAGAGTATATGTAGGCTTAGGTATATTAATAGCCTTATTTATTGTTGCCTTTATTTTTCCAATAATATACAATGTTGTTTGGGGCATATTTCTATTGTTTTTAGCAATGTTATTAGTAGATATCACACTTCTATTTTCTGGAAAAAACAAAATAAAAGCCACTCGAAACTTACCTGAAAAACTTTCTAATGGAGATGAGAACCCTATCTATATTACACTGCAAAATAATTATAATTTCACTGCCAATTTTGAAATAATAGATGAAATACCTTTTCAATTTCAAAAACGTGACTTCGAAATTTATAAAACAATAACTGCTAAACAAGAAAATACTATTGTTTATCATTTATGCCCAAAGACAAGAGGTAATTATAGTTTTGGCAAACTAAATGTTTACGCTAGTAGTCCCTTAAAACTTATATCAAGAAGATTTATATTTTCTGATCAACAAGAATTGTCATGTTATCCATCATTCATTCAAATGAGAAAATATGACCTTATTGCCTTTTCAAAAAACAAATTTGCATTTGGTCTGAAAAAATTGCGTAAAATAGGAAATACAACAGAATTTGAACAAATAAAAGAATATGTATTAGGCGATGATATTCGCACAATCAACTGGAAAGCTACTGCCAAAAAAAGGGAGTTGATGGTCAATCAATATCAAGACGAAAATACTGAGACTATCTATAGCTTAATAGATAAGGGACGTGTAATGCAGATGCCTTTTGACGGGATGTCGCTACTTGATTATGCAATTAATTCTTCACTAGCATTATCAAATGTTATTCTTAAGAAAAATGACCGAGTAGGATTAATGACATTTTCTAGATCAATAGAGAATGTAGTACCTGCTGATAGTAAAAAATCTCACCTCTCCAAAATAATGGAACAGCTCTATAACGTTCAAACGAATTTTAAAGAGAGTGATTTTGGAAAACTATATGCACAAATAAAGCATAAGATAACACACCGTAGTTTACTAATTTTATACACAAACTTTGAATCGCTATCTAGCCTCAAAAGACAATTGCCATACCTTAGAGCAATTGCAAAAAATCACGTATTAGTAGTAGTGTTTTTTGAGAATACTGAACTAACAGCATTGACTAAAAAGAAAGCAAAAAATATAGATGAGATATTTGACAAAGTAATAGCAGAAAAATTTAACTTTGAAAAACGTTTAATCGTCAATGAATTGACTAAATATGGTATTCAATCTGTATTGACCAAACCAGAAGATTTATCGATTAACACTATAAATAAATACCTAGAAATCAAGGCAAAAGGTTCCCTATAACATGATTACAAAAAAAATAGATAGCCCTCAAAACTCATTTATAAAAAGCATTGTTCAACTACAAGAAAAATCTAGAAATAGAAAACAATCTGGTCTTTTTATCATTGAAGGGCTACGAGAAATAGAACTTGCTACAAAAGGAGGCTACGATATTACTACACTTTTATTTTACTCTGATATTATTTCTATCAACGATATCAGACCCTTTATTAGTAATACGACTGAGGTAATTGAGATTTCTAAAGACGTTTACCATAAACTTGCCTATCGCGATACCACTGAAGGAGTAATTGCAATCGCTAAGACAAAATCTTTAGCTCTTACAGATTTAAAGTTATCTGACAATCCTATCATTTTAGTTGCTGAAGCACCAGAAAAGCCAGGTAATATAGGTGCAATATTGCGTACTGCAGACGCGGCTAATATAGATGCTGTAATTATTGCTAATCCTCGTAGTGACCTATACAACCCTAATATAATTCGCTCAAGTGTAGGGTGCGTATTTACGAATCAAATAGCTATGGCTACTACAGAAGAAGCTATCGAATTCTTAAAAGATAAAAGTATCAATATTTATTGTGCTACTTTGCAAGATTCTACTTCTTATCACACTCAAAATTATAGCATTCCTACAGCATTTGTAGTTGGAACTGAAGCTACTGGGCTAACGCAACAATGGAGAGATGCAAGCACTAAAAATATTATCATCCCGATGAGTGGAATGATTGATTCCATGAACGTGTCTGTGGCAGCAGCTATCTTACTATTCGAAGCAAAAAGACAAAGAGATTTTAAATAATATAACAAGGCGATTAGCAGTTATGCTTAGATGTATAATTGCTAATCACTATCTAGCAAGACATACTTCTTTTTACTTTTCATAAAAAGAGTACAACTCCCCTACCTAAAACTACAGCATCATTTTTTACTTTTCTAAAGGTAATTTATTTTTGACCAATTAGATTTTAAACATTATTATTCCACCTATCAACCTTTTGTTTCAAAAGAAATTTTATAACATATTACTTATCCCAAAAATACTTCCTATCTTTAATAAAGAAAAAACACAGAAATAAGCTCATAATTAGCAGTGTAGAGATGAATGATATTGATTATATGTTATACCGAGAATACGATAATAAATATGACTTAATGGATCTTATTTATGAATTAGATAAACGAGCTCTCTCTTACATAATTGAAGAAAATAATAATCTTATTTCGGCAACAGCCAACCACCCTTTAACATATAGCTTATTTGTAAAACAGACAGATCTGCAAAAAATAAAAGAAATTGAAAAACAATTTGTGATACTTCCCTTTGCGAGTATCCCTACAGATTATTACTTACACGAGAATACCGATAAGGAACTCTTGGAGTTAATTTCAGATAGATCATCGTGTAGCCCATTAGACTACGCTATTGCTAGAGAAATATTAAAAAAACGACAAGTAGTAGTAGATTATGATAATTTGCTTAATCAAAAAACTAAGTTATTAATTAAGCAACACAGAAAAATAGCAGACAATAGGACTTGGTTGATAATTATCTATGTATTAGCACTATTAGGAAGTATTATTGGTATTATTGCAGGACTTCATATTCTATACCGAAAAACAACTATAAACAATACTAGAGTTCATTTTTACCCTAAACACATTCGGATACATGTACCCTATATATTATTAATAGGAATAATCTCTTGTCTATTCTGGTATTTTTTTGATTATATCATTGATAATTATTAGGTATACAATGGGAAATAAAATGAGATAACTCAAAACAAGAAACACACTTAATAAATACATTAAACGGCTAAATAGGAAATACTTATAGCAAAATTTTAAAACTCCATTGAAAATATTTCCCTTTTCTTCCATTTTATTCTTTTATTTACCTACACATAAAACGCAAACAACTAAATATCAAACCATTAAATAACCAACAAAAGTCATTTGTTCGGGAAGGTTGCGGAAAAGCACACTACTTCTGCGCGCTGAAAGGTGTTTTCCCGAAGAACATCACCAGCCTACTAGTAGACTACCCACAGAGATTAGTTAATAGAATCTTTTAAAAAGTAAACTTCCCTCCTTCTTTTTTTCGCTAGTACAATTATTATTTATCTTTTGAATGAAGAAAATCTTTTTTAAAGTTATATTTAAGGGAATAATTCACTTTAGAAAGGAGTAAAGGAATTACTACTTTTGTAGTTTGAACTATATCTACCTGATATAATACCGATTATATAAATCAAGAAATACTATAATAAGCTTCCACTCTCTTTTTTTTATAAATAATTTCTAAGTATAGAAAATGATTTACAGATATTTATAGTATTTATATTTTAACAATTGGAATGTCGTAAATTTTATGAAATTTCCTTATATTTAATACAACTAATAAAGACAATAAGTAGCGACCAATATATGACAGAGGAAGAAATTGAATTAGAGAACAAAGCGATTGCAAAAGAGTACAAGGAGCTTCTAAAAATAAGTTATCAAACCCTAAGCGATGATGACAAAAAGCTTATACGAAAAGCATTTGATGTTGCAGTAGAGGCGCATAAAGATCAACGTCGTAAATCAGGGGAGGCTTATATATTCCATCCAATAGCTGTAGCGAAAATAGTAGCTTCAGAAATTGGTTTGGGAGCAACTTCTATTGCTGCTGCTTTACTACACGATGTTGTAGAAGACACAGACATTACTGTAAAACAAATTGAGCAATGGTTTAATCCTAAGATTGCAAAAATCGTGGAGGGATTAACAAAAATGGCACTTTTAGAGCCAGACCCACATATCTCAATGCAGGCAGAAAATTATCGTAAGATGTTATTGACATTAAACGATGATGTACGTGTAATCTTAATAAAAATTGCTGACCGTCTTCACAATATGCAGACGATGGAAAGCATGGTAGATTACAAACAAGCCAAAATTGCATCAGAAACCTTATACATCTATGCTCCTCTTGCGCATCGACTAGGACTATTTAATATCAAGACTAAACTCGAGGATTTAGGTTTAAAATATACAGAACCTCGAATCTATCAAGATATTACTAATAGGATGAAAGAGTCCAAAGAGGAACAAGAAGCTTATATCACCTCTGTTGCGGATATTTTAAAAGAATCACTTGACGAAGAGCATATTGATTATTCGATGAAGGGACGCCCAAAATCGATTTATTCTATTCGTCGAAAAATGAAAGCTCAGAACGTTACTTTTGATGAAGTATACGATAAGTTTGCCTTGCGTATTATATACAAATCCAATCCCCATGATGAAAAATTCATTGCTTGGAAAATATATTCAATCGTAACTGACCACTTTAGACCTAGCCCTAACCGATTAAGAGATTGGATATCCGCACCTAAAAGTACTGGATACGAGGCGCTACACATTACGGTGATGGGGCCAAAAGGTAGATGGGTAGAAATTCAGATCCGTAGTGAGCGAATGAATGAGATTGCAGAAAAAGGATATGCGGCTCATTATAAATATAAACAAGGAATTTCGGAAGAAAATAGTCTTGATATTTGGTTAAATCAACTTAAAGAAGCGTTAGAAAATGCAGAAACTGATGCCGTTGATTTTGTAGAAGATTTCAAACTAAGCTTATATGCAAAAGAGATCTATATCTTCACTCCTAAAGGGGAAATCAAGTCACTACCAAAAGGGGCTACAGCGTTAGATTTTGCTTTTTCGATTCACTCAGAAGTAGGTCTTCGCACGCGAGGAACTAGAGTAAATGGAAGATTAGTACCATTAAATCACGTGTTAGTCAGCGGAGATCAAGTAGAGGTAATTACTTCAGAGAATAAGAAACCGAGTCCTAGTTGGCTAGAATACGTAACAACATCTAGAGCTAGAAATAAAATTAAAAGTGCCTTAAACGAAGACACTAAAAAAATAGCTGATGAAGGAAAAGAGCAGTTACAACGAAAATTAAAACACTTAAAAATTACTTTAGACGAAAAAGTAGTAAATGAAATGGTTAGTCAATTTAAACTTAAGACTAGTCAAGACTTGTTTTATCGTGTAGGTGCTGGTATTATTGACAATACTCAATTAAAAGAATATGCAGCAAATAGAAATAATTCGCTGTTTAGCTTCTTTAAGAAAACTATTAAACGTGCGCCATCTATTCCTGCAGCAACAGAAACTGTAGATGGTAAAGTACCTGATTTATTAGTATTTGGTAAAGATAAAGAGAAGTTAGATTACAAATTAGCGACGTGCTGTAACCCTATTGCAGGAGATGATGTATTTGGTTTTGTAACAATTAATGAGGGGATAAAAGTACACCGCACTGATTGCCCTAATGCTATTAGTATGCGTTCAAATTATGCGTATAGAATACTACCTGCACAATGGATAGACTCTTCTAGCGCAATGAATTTTGAAGCGACAATTAATATTACAGGACTAGACTCTGCCGGATTAACAACTGAAATTACTAAAATCATTATGGAAAGTAAAGTTGTCAATATTCGCAGTATATCATTAAGTGAGGATGCTGGAATCTTTAAAGGGTCAATTACTGTAATCGTACCTAATAATGAAATTCTGAAAAAAATGATCAGTAATATCAAAAAAATTGAAGGTATTGAAAAAGTTACACGTGTTAATCCAAATTAACTCATAATATATAATAATTAAAATATAAAAACTTACATTTTAAACTATTATAGCTTTAATTTGTAATTAAAAATAAATAAGATTTATAGCGGTATAATGGCACTCAATAGAGATTTTTGTACATAACAAAAAAAATAGCTATATATTTGCAATTAAGATATTTTGACATGGGAAGTGAAAAAAATCAAGAAATAGTTAAGAACGTATTTACAAAGTTCTTGGAAGAAAGAGGGCATCGTAAAACGCCTGAAAGATATGCTATTCTACAAGAGATTTATGATAGCGAAGAACACTTCGATATTGAATCTCTGTATATTAAAATGAAAAACAAAAACTATCGTGTAAGTAGAGCAACTTTATACAATACGATAGAGATCTTATTAGAATGTGGGCTTGTGAGAAGACACCAATTTGGTCAAAATCAAGCACATTATGAAAAGTCATACTTTGATAAACAGCATGACCATATCATTCTAACAGATACAGGTGAAGTAATAGAATTTTGTGATCCAAGAATCCAAACGATAAAGAAAACAATCGAAGAGATTTTCAATATCGAAATTCATAATCATTCATTGTACTTTTACGGAACACGTAAAAATGCAACGGAAGAGAGCGATACCACAAACAACAACTAATACGAAACATTTTAACAACACAAATAATGACAGTAGATTTACTACTAGGCCTACAATGGGGTGATGAAGGGAAGGGAAAAATCGTTGACGTTTTAACTTCTAAATATGATATCATCGCTCGTTTTCAGGGTGGACCAAACGCTGGACACACATTAGAATTTGATGGGATTAAACACGTTTTACGCACTATCCCTTCAGGAATTTTTCACAAAGACGCAATTAACATTATTGGAAACGGAGTTGTAATAGACCCTGTTGTTTTCATGAAAGAAATTGAAGGGTTAGAAAAATTCAACATTGACATCTACAATCGTTTATTAATTTCAAGAAAAGCTCATTTAATTTTACCTACGCACAGATTGTTAGATGCAGCTTCTGAAGCAGCAAAAGGTAAAGCTAAAATCGGTTCTACATTAAAAGGTATTGGTCCAACATATATGGACAAAACTGGTAGAAATGGATTAAGAGTTGGTGATATGGAATTAGCAGATTTTAAAGAACGCTACCGCACACTAGCTGACAAACATGAAGCAATGATTAAGTTTCATGATGTAGATATGCAATACAATCTAAAAGAACTTGAAGAAGAATTCTTTACAGCTGTAGAGCAAATCAAAAAACTTCAATTTATCGATAGTGAAGAATACATTCACAATGCGCTAAAAGAAGGAAAAACAATCTTAGCAGAAGGAGCACAAGGTTCTTTATTAGATATTGATTTTGGAACTTATCCATTTGTAACATCTTCAAATACTACTGCAGCAGGAGCTTGTACAGGTCTTGGTGTAGCACCTAATAGAGTTAAAAATGTATTTGGTATATTCAAAGCATATACTACTCGTGTAGGAAGTGGACCATTCCCTACTGAATTATTTGATGAAGTTGGAACTGAAATAGCAAAAATTGGTCGTGAATTTGGTGCTGTTACAGGTCGTGCTAGACGCTGTGGATGGTTAGATCTTGTAGCATTAAAATATGCTGTTCAAGTAAATGGAGTTACAGAACTTTATATGATGAAAGGTGATGTATTATCTGGATTCGACACATTAAAAGTTTGTACTAAATACAAATACAATGGACAAGAGATTGATCACTTACCATTTAACATAGAACCAGAAAATGTAGAGCCTATCTATGTAGAGAAAAAAGGTTGGAAAGCTGACCTTACAGGAATGACTACATATGAGCAATTGCCAAGCGAATTAAAAGAATACATCGAATTCATTGAAAAAGAATTAGAAGTACCTGTAAAAATCGTATCGGTAGGACCAGATAGAACTCAGACAATTCTAAAATAAATAAGAAACACTTCTTCGGAAGTGTTTTTTTTTTGCTTCTATCCACGTTTTATAATTTATTCTTAACTCAAATTTTTGTTCGTATTTTTTACTTAAATTTGAAAAAAATTATAGACTTGAGAGCACTACATTTTTCTTTGATTTTCTTACTGTTTACAATAGCTGGATTTAGTCAAGAAATCGAACAAAATAAAATTATCATACGCCATTTTGATTACGGAGACAAAGACCCTCAAATAGGGCCGGATATTATTGTACTTAGAGGAAATGTTTCTGCAGAACACGATGGCATGACCCTTAATTGTAATAAAGCTTATTATTTCGAAAAAGAAAACTATCTAAAATTATTTGGTGATGTACATATTGTACAGAAAGACACCATAACAATGGATAGTAAATATGCCGAGTATAATGGGGCAAATGGATTTGCATATGCACAAGGCGATGTAGTCCTCACCTCCCCTAGCTCTAGATTAACTACTGACACTCTTAAGTTCGATAGGTTTAAAAACTTAGTTTTTTACGATTCACACGCGACAATAACTAATAAAGGAAATATTCTAGAAAGTAAATCAGGACGCTATTATACAGATGAGAAAAAGTTTCAATTCTTCTCTGCTGTCACGATTACTACTGAAAATAAGACAATTGTAAAGACTAATCACTTAGACTTTTATGAAGTTCCAGAACATGCCTATGTTTTTGGTCCTTCTACAATTACTAACACAGACGATTTCATATATACAGAGAATGGTTTTTATGATGTCAAGAGTGATATAGGAAAGCTAGTCAAGAACTCCTATATCTGGTATAATAAGGTCAAAACAGAAGCTGACTCTATCTATTATTCCAAATTACAAGACTTTGCTTCTGCTTCTTATAATGTACGTATCACAGATACTATTAACAAAGCAGTCTCTACTAGCCATTATAGTGAACTATATAAAGACAAAGATTCTATCTATATGACGATTAAACCTCTTGTCAGCAGATTGATGCAAGAGGGTGATTCTGTATATTTACACGCGCCTATTATCACACTAAATGGAAAAGAAAACGAACGAATTATTAGAGCGTATCAAGGAGCAAGAATACTTCGTGATAGTATGAGTGGAAAAGCTGATTCTATTCATTCTAGTGAATTAACTGGATTAACTCAGTTAATAGGAAAACCTGTACTATGGAGTGGTAAAAATCAATTAACGGGTACTATAATGCACCTTTTAAGTGATGTAAAAACAAAACAAATGGATTCTCTAAAAGTACTAGGTGATGCTTTTATCATTGAAAAGGATTCTTTAGATAGAGGATTTAATCAAATAAAAGGAGTTAACCTTTATGGGAAGTTTAGAGATAATAAGCTTGATGAATTAGACATTATTAAGAATGCTGAAATTATCTATTTTGCCTATGATGAGAAAAAACAGTTCATAGGTATTGACAAAGGTATTTGTAGTCATATCAATGTAATGTTTGAAGATAGTAAAATAAAAACAGCTAAGCGAATGGTAGCTCCTACCAGTATATTATACCCTGATGGAGAACTTCCCTTAAATGCACAAAAATTAAGAGGCTTTGTCTGGAGAGGTGATGAAATGATAACTTCTCTAAAAGACATTTACAGTAAAGAAGAACTAGAAAAAGAAAAAGAAGCTCTTAAACACACAAAAGCTAGAGAAAAACTTTATGATCAACCCATGGAACTACAACCTGAAACAGTAGATTTCGTAGAAGATGACAATGAGGTTTCTAATCTAAGTGATAAAAATAAAAGCAAAGAAAATCAAGTAAAAGAGGAAATAGAAAAACTACCTGTTCCCCTTAAAAAAGAAAAGCTGGAGAAAGAGCAAAAATTACAAGATTTAAAGCAAGTAAAATAAAATGAAAGAAGATTTTTATAAATATCAAGCGCAGACATCACCAAATCCTTTGGCTATGCAAGTATCGTATGCAAAAGGATCTTATATATATGACATTAACAATAAAGCTTATCTTGACTTTGTAGCAGGAGTATCAGCGTGTACACTAGGACATCAACATCCAAAAGTAACGCAAGCTATTAAGGATCAGCTAGACAAATATGCTCATGTAATGGTGTATGGAGAATATATCCAAGACCCAGCTGTTGAATTTTGTAAATTATTAGCAGAGAATTTGCCTGCTGAATTAAACAAAACTTACTTAGTGAATTCAGGTACTGAAGCTACAGAAGGTGCCTTAAAATTAGTAAAAAGAGTTACAGGAAGAAGCCAGCTTATATCGTGTTTTAATGCCTATCATGGAAATACAATGGGATCTATGAGTGTAATGGGATTTGAAGAGCGTAAACGAGCTTTCCGCCCACTACTTCCTGATGTAGATTTTATTAATTTCAACAATGAGGAAGACTTACAAAAAATAACAACTAAAACCGCTGGTATTATTTTAGAGACAATACAAGGAGGTGCTGGTTTCGTAGAACCATTTAACGGTTTTTTATCTAAAGTAAAAAAACGCTGTGAAGAAGTCGGTGCATTAATGATTGTCGATGAAATACAACCTGGATTCGGTAGAACAGGTAAGCTTTTTGGCTTTCAAAATTACGATGTTGTACCTGATGTTATCGTAATGGGAAAAGGAATGGGGGGAGGAATGCCTGTGGGTGCTTTTACAGCTAATGAAAAGTACATGGATTTACTTTATGATAATCCTAAATTTGGTCATATCACTACATTTGGAGGACATCCTGTAATTGCTGCTGCAAGTTTAGCTACTTTAAAAGAGCTTGTAGAGACTGATATTATGGAACAAACACTAGTAAAAGAAAAACTCTTCAGAGAATTATTAGTTCATCCACTTATCACCGAAATTAGAGGACGAGGATTAATGTTAGCACCTATGACTTTAAGTGCTGATATTACCAATCGCGTCATTATGAAATGCCAAGAGAAAGGACTTATCTTATTTTGGTTACTATTTGAAGGAAAAGCAATACGTATCACTCCACCACTTACAATTAGTGAGGAAGAAATCAAAGAAGGATGTGATATGATTCTTGAAGCACTCGATGAAGTACAAAAAGATTTAGGACTTTAATCTATTGCATTAAGCAAAACAAAATATTATATTTATATAACAACACTAGTCATATATAGTATTGGCATTGTGTTTAACCCGTTGTTCTATTATTTAATTATACTGAATAACAAAACTTAGGTGTGAACCTAAAAAACAAATTAACTATGCATTTAGATAACGAAGAAGAAGAATACAAATTAACTCTTTCTCGATTTGAGTCGATGCTAAAAACAAATAAAGTTTTGTTTTTTGACTCTGAAGAATTTGAAAATATTATTCTCCATTATTTAGATTCTGGCAAACTTAACTTAGCAAAAAAAGCTTTAAAGTTAGGATTAGAACAGCACCCTAATTCGACAGGACTAAAACTTGTCGAAGTGGAATTGCTTGTGTTCCAAAATAAACTTGAAGCCGCAGATCGATTGCTAAACGAAATAGAAGAAATAGATCCTACCAATGAGGAAGTCTTTATACAGAGAGCTACTGTCTATTCTAAAAAAGGAAAGCATCATGATGCAATAACATCATTACAAAAAGCATTAACCTTAACAGATGACTTAGCAGATGTATATTCTCTACTAGGTATGGAATATCTTTTAATTGATGAAATTGACTTGGCAAAACAAAGCTTTATCGATTGTTTAAATCACGACGAAGAAGATCAGTCTGCTTTATATAATGTTATCTATTGTTTTGACTTCTTAGGCGAAAACAATGAAGCTATTGTATTCTTAAATGATTACATAGATAAAAAACCTTATAGTGAAATAGCATGGCACCAACTAGGTAGACAATACTTTGCATTAAAAAATTATAAGAAAGCAGTATGGGCATTTGAGTATGCTACACTAATTGACGAACAATTTGTTGGAGCTTATCTTGAAAAAGGTAAGTCATTAGAAAAATTGCATAAGTATGCTGAAGCAATAGAAAACTATTTAATTACGCTAGAGTTAGACGATGCTACCTCTTATGTATTATTGCGTACAGGAAGTTGTTATGAAAACTTAGAGAACTTTCCATTAGCAATGGAATACTATAAGAGAGCAGTTCATGAAGATCCTTTATTAGATAAAGGTTGGATAGCGCTTACAGATTTATCTATTAAGGAAGAAAAATTTGAAAAAGCATTATTCTATCTTCAAAAAGCTATTAATATAGATGAGTTTAACGATAAATATTGGATCAGATATGCTGTGTTAAACAAGCGCTTGTTAAACTTTGTTGATGCAGAAAAAGGTTACAAAACTGCAACAGACCTTGGTAACTACATAGTAGAACATTGGATTGGCTGGGCAGATACTTTATATGTCTTAGGTGATTATGACAAAGCAATAGATTGTCTATTAAAAATAGCAGAATACACTAAAAATCACATAGCTGCTGAAGTGTTATATAGACTTGCAGTAATGTATTTTACTATTTCGTCTTATGACTTAGGAGAGGAATATCTTAAGCGAGCACTAGAACAAGATTTCGAGAAAAGAACTATATTGCAGACCTATTTCCCAATACAATGGGAAAACCCAATCGTTCAGAGTATCATCAGTAAATACGGAAAATAATAAAAAAGCTATTCATTAGAATAGCTTTTTTTAATAAAGAAATACAATCATGACTAAAAGATATGGCCTAATAGGAAAGAATATTGATTATTCTTTCTCACGAAATTATTTTACAGAAAGATTCAAGAAAAAGCGAGATAATAAAAGTATATATGTCAATTTTGACATAGAAAATATCACCCTCTTCCCTAGTCTACAAGAGGAATATCAAGATATAAAAGGCTTAAATGTAACTATACCTTACAAACAGGCAATCATTCCTTATCTAGACGAAGTATCTAAAATTGCCAAAAAGATTGGTGCTGTGAATACCATACAAATATCAAAAAAGGGTAAATTAAAAGGATATAACACAGATTGGTATGGGTTTTATTATTCACTAAAACCATTATTAAAATTCCAGCATAAAAAAGCATTAATACTAGGTACAGGAGGAGCAAGTAAAGCTATTGAATATGCCTTGACAAAATTAAAGATACAATATCTTTTAGTTAGTAGAACAAAACAAGAAGGAGTCATTACATATGAAGATATTGATGCTAATCTTATGAGTGAATATACAATTGTTATTAATACTACCCCTGTAGGAACTTTTCCAAACATTAAGGACAAACCACAATTAGACTATTCATTATTCACTCCAAAGCATATTGCGTATGATTTAATTTATAATCCTGAAGAAACTACTTTTTTAAGATTAGCTAAAGAACATGGAGCTAAAACAAAAAATGGTTATGAAATGTTAGTTTTACAAGCAGAACGTGCATGGGAAATTTGGAATAAATAAACTGCTGGTAACCTTAAGATATACTATAATCACCTATTTATTATTTCAGCTAAAAGTATGATTATAGTTTTAGCTAAAATAATTCTATAAAAAACAGCTATTTAAATAAAATGCTGGCTTAATTCAACTTTAATTTATCCATAAAGATTAGTTATCGTTAAAAATGAATGATAATTAATTTTTTTTTGCTAAATTTGAGTATAACGCATTTTAATACAAACAATTAATTGTTAAACTTAATAGTTTTAAATTATGTTAAACCACACGAATGATAACCTGCATGAGCCAGCAGATGGACAAAACCCGGAATCAGATGTAAAAAAAGTTGTCCCAACAGATAAAGAAAAGGCTCTAGATTCCATCAATGCATCTAACGCTGAAGAAAGTGAAGATCATGAAGTAAATGAACAACACAATATCCCGCTTTTAGATTATGAAAGTTTTGACTTAGAACAATTAAGTAAGGAACTTCATAAACTAACTAGATTGCACAAAGTTTCCGATATAAAAGAACATGTGGAAGAAATTAAAAAAGCTTTCATCAGAAAGTATAATGACTTTATAGAGGAAAAAAAAGAAGCTTTTTTTGAAGAAAATCCAGATGCTTCAGAAATAGACTTTGAATACAACTTGCCAATTAAGCATGAGTTTGATTCATATTATGATGAATATAAAACGAAAAGAAATGCTTACCACAAGCAATTACAAAATAACCTGAATACCAATTTAGAAAAAAGACTTGCAATTATCGAAAAGCTTAAAAACTTAGTAGATGACAAAGACACCATTACAGATGCTCTTAAACAGTTAAATGAAATAAGAGATGAATGGAAAAATGCAGGTCCTATACCTAAGGATAAATACAATCACGTATGGAATAACTTCCACTTTCATATCGAAAGATTTTATGATCAATTACATTTAGATCGTGAATCAAGAGATTTAGATTTCAAATACAACTTAGAGCAAAAACAAAAGATAATTGCTCGTGCTGAAGAGTTACTGCAAGCAGAAGATGTCATCAAAGCATTTAGAGAATTGCAGACGCTACATCGTATATGGAGAGAAGAAATTGGACCAGTTGAACGTGAATTAAGAGAAGAAATTTGGGATAAGTTCTCAGAGATTACTAAACAACTTCACGACAAGAGAGAAGTCTTATTTGAAAACTTACGAGCAGGAGAAAAAGAAAACCTTACATTAAAGGTAACTGTCATTAGTGAAATAGATCGCATCTCTAAAGAGAATATCACAAACCACAATCAATGGCAAAAAGAAATTGCAAGAGTTGAAGAACTTAGAAATAAATTCTTTTCAATTGGTAAAGTTCCTATTGAAAACAATGAAGAAGTATGGAATTTATTCAAATTAGCTACAAGAAACTTTAATGCTCATAAGAATACCTTTTACAAATCATTAAAGAAAGAACAACAAGAAAACTATGCTAAGAAAGTTGCTCTTATTAAAAAAGCTGTAGAATTAAAAGATAGTGAAGATTTTCAATCTACAACGCCTATCATGAAGAAGATTCAGAATGATTGGAAAACGATTGGGCATGTACCTAGAAGATATTCTGATCAATTATGGAAAGAGTTCAGAGATGCTTGTAATCACTTTTTTGACCGTTTACATGCTATTAAAAACCAAGAAAATCAAGAAGAGATGGATGCTTTCAATAAAAAGAAAGAATATCTTGACTTATTAAAAGGTTTTGAGCTTTCTGGAGATCATAAAACAGACTTAAGTGAAATAAAAAACCACATTAACAATTGGAAATCTATAGGTAGAGTACCATTAAATAAACGTTTTATAGAAGGTAAATTCAATAAAGTACTTGACGTCTTATTCGATAAGCTTAACCTTAGTAAAAGAGAAACAGAAGCAGTAAAATTTAATAATCGTTTAGAATCATTACTTGAAACTAATGATAAACGTAAATTACAAGGAGAGGTTAATTTCATTCAACGTAAAATAGAAGAAATTAATAATGATATACGCCAGTTAGAAAATAACTTAGCTTATATACAAAATCCTACTGACAATAATCCTCTTGTAAAAGAAGTATTAAAGAACATCGACAAATTAAAAGATGATTCTAAAATTTGGGAAGACAAACTTGAACAAATTAAAAACATCGATTAATAAATACTTGATAAAATATATACATTAAAAAAACACT
>NZ_BAEX01000052.1 GCF_000246945.1 Myroides injenensis M09-0166 | reverse complement strand
TAATTGGGATATTGTTTGTTGTTTGCGGGCACAAAAATAAACCTTTAAAACATTCTAAAAAATTAAAATGCGCAGTTTTATCGGCTAAAAATATACAAATAGCATATTTTTAAACTTTATTTAGCATTTTTTTCTCAAAAATCAAACTTAAACATTGCACCTGCCATAATCTGCATACCTTGTACTCTAAAATTATCATAGCGATCATACTTGTCGTTCAGAATATTATTTCCCTTAATAAATACTGTCCAATTTTTTGTTGGTCGATAACCAACTTTTATATTCATATCAACAAAACCATCAACCTTCTTAATTTTAGAAAACTCATGATTATTATCCAAAATTATTGTACCAGAATTATCAATAGCTGTAAAGCGGTCATATCGTTCTCCTACATAAAACAAGTTCATACTAGCAAACCATTGATCTGTGAAATCTAAATTAATATCCGCTCCAAATCTAAACTTTGGTAAGTTCCACGCTTTAGTACCATTAGTATCATAACTATTCCATTCACCATAAACTCCTATAGAAGCATTGGTATCAAATTCATATTTCACTTCCCCAAAAAGATTTAGAGTTTTTACATTTTGATATTCTAAATTAAAAGAGTTACCAAATCCATAAGGTACTGCAGAATTTTCTAAGTTAAATGCATTATGTACAAACGTTGCTTTATCACTCTCGTTTTTATAAGCTCCTTTTACATTAAATGAAATATTGTTATCAAGTTTACCCCTTAGTCCTGCATAAAGATTGTATTTTTCACTAGTAGGAGTAATAGCTAAATCTGGTGAAATAAAAGGATTCTCGTTTGCAAATTGTTTAAATGAATTTTGTTTTAAACCTCCCTCAATTCCAGCATAAGTCACTAAAATATTTTTAACTAGATTATATGATGCTTTCACCTGAGGATAAACATAAAATTTGTTATCTGACTTACCTAATGCCTTTCCATCATTATAATAAACCCCTAAACCAACTTGTATTGAATAATCATCATTATTAAAGACTACACTAGGCTCTGCCCCAATATTTAAATTCTTATATTCTGATTTATAATTTGAATCAAAATCTTTATACTCAGTAGACACATAATCCACAACTACTCCTAACTGTGCATCTGCCTCATAACCTATTCTTGTCTTAACTTTTGGTTTAATAGAAAATCTATTTTCAACAGAACTATAATCATCCCAAAAATGATCAAAATGAATATTTAAATTAGTGAATGGCGAATTTCTGAATTCTAAATTAGTATTTACATAAATATCTTTATAGTGTTGTTTTTCATCAATACCACTGATATTTCCTCTGTCAAATTTATAATCATCCATTGGCAAACCATACCAATTACTTAACTGATAACTACCACCTAATTCTGCAGTCCAGCCAAAATTCTTTAATTGACCTCCATAAAAAATATTTGCTTCCGTTTTTGAAAAAGCATCATCTAAAAGCAAATCATTAATTCCTCCCTGAGAAGAGAAGTGCTTAGCAAATCCAGCTATATAGCTATTCTTATCAATTTTTTGGCTTAAAAAAACCTCTCCTAAAATATTAGTATAGTTTCCAAAACCTCCTAAAACATAATTATTAAAAGCTTTTAAACGTGACACTTTCTCTACAGCAGCTGCCTCCCCTTTCTCTGGAATGAAAGTAGAAGCTACTGGAAAAGAATTAATACTATATATGACTTCTTTTTTAGAATCTACATTCTCTAAATCTGTATTAGGAACTTCACTAATTTTAAAAGCATCTGAAATTGTAGCTTCATATCCTCTAACAACATTAACTACTTCTGTTCCTAGCTCTTGCTTTGTTTTCGTTTCTTGCGCTAAAACACCAATTGACAAAGAAACAGCAAACAAACTTATATATACTTTCTTATTATTCATTATTATACTTTTCAAGATTAAAATTATTGAGCTACAGAAGAATTTCGTTTAGCCTCTTCTGTGGTAATGATTTCCAATTCCTTTTTAGCTTCTATGATCACATCCTCATAATCACTAAAGTTCTTCACTACACTTTCCAATATATAAGTAGCTTGATAACTATCTTTAAGAGCATAAAAGTTCTTAGCCATTAACACTAATCCTTTTGCTCCAAAATATTTATACGAGGAGTAATTTTTAGCTAATTTTTGTACACTTTCATTAGATTGCTCATACTTCTTATCTTTATTTTTAAAATAAGCATCATAATATTGTGCCTCAGCAGCAACTTCAGCAGTGGCATTTTTCAAAACTTCAGCATAAGCCTTTCTTGCTTTTTCCTCGTTACCAGTAGTCATAGCAGTTTTTGCAATTATTATCTGCGCATCATTCTTAATACGACTCTCAATATTTGATGTAGCCATTACTTTTTCAGCATAACTTAATGCTTTACTATAATCATCTTTATCATAATAAAGTTTCATTAAGTTTGAGCGTGCAAAAGTCTTATTTTGCTCCTGTACAGCCTCTGTTTCCAAACGCAATAAAGTTTCTATCGCTTTCGCTTTATTGTTATCTTTTAAATAAATCTCAGCCGCTCTAGCTAAGGAAACTTCAGTGAATTCGCTCTTACCTGATTTCAAAACATCTTCATAATGCCCCAAGGCTTTTTTCAAATTGCTATCTGCAAAATACATCTGTGCTAAATAAAAGTGTGCTTGAAGTGACTTTTGCCCATTAGGAAAGCTTTTTAAGTACTTTTCGTATCCTTCGATTGCAGTTTTATTATTTCCTTGCATAAATTGTTTTTCTGCAGACTCGAATGTATCACTGTCTAGCTCAGCATCGCTAACTTCAACAAAAGAAAGACCTTTTACCCAAGCAGCATACTCGTCTACTTTACCATTATCGACATATACTAAGCGAGCATTCTGTACAGCTTCTAACGCTTCTTGAGAATTTGGTGACTCTTGTACTACTTGTTTAAATTTACTCAAAGCTTGTTCTGGCTTATTCGTATTATAGTAAATAAGACCTTGTCTTAAAATAGAACGACTAACAAAACTAGATGAAGGATAATCTTTTTGTAGTTTTTCAAAAGCAGCTAATGCCTTATTATTGTCTTTAATACTTGCATAAGCTACACCTATTTCATATTGCGCATCATCTGCTAAATTAGACTGAGGATAATCTTTAACAAATGCAGTTAAATCTTCTATCTTCTTTGCAGTACGATCTACAAATCCATAAGAAATAGCTTTTTGAAATCTTGCATATTCAACATCATTATGATTAGCATCTATTACTTTATTAAAAGCATCCATGGCTGGCCAATACTTTCCTGTTACAAAATTACAGTCACCTAAGCGTAAATATGCATCATTACGTTTATTTGCATCAGCAGGGTTACTTGCCACATAAGCGTTAAAATATTTTATAGCTGATTCATAATCTTTTTGTTTAAAATAAGAATACGCTATACTGTAATTTAAGTTCTTAAACTCAGCAGTATTTTTAGCTTCTGGAGCGGATTTAAAATCTTCAAAAAACTGAATTGATTCTTTGTACTTACCTAATGAGAAAAGCATTTCAGCTTTCCAATATAATGCACGAGCATTTATTTTTAAGTCTTGTTTTCCAGCAATAGCTTTATTAAATAAATCCAATGCACTTTGGTACTCACCCTCACTATATAATTCTAGTCCTCTTGCAAAAGTTACCTTCTGATAAGCTAGGGCGTTAGATGATGAACGGTTTTTCTCTAAAACAACTAATGCTTCTTTATAATTCTTTGAAGTAATATATGAATCAATTAACAAGTTTTCTATTTCTGACTTGTAAGGTGAATTAGGATACTTGTTTAAAAAAGCATTTAACACCTTAGGAGCACTTTCAAATGCATTTCCAATCTCATAACTTAGCTTGGCATAATTTAAAAAAGCATCTTCTTGAATCTCGACATCAAAATGCATTTCAGAAGCATTTTTAAAAGCATTTAAAGCCTGCACTTTCTTATGTGTTCTTAAATAACTTTCTCCTAAGTGATAATAAGCGTTTTGTGCAACAGCATTATCACCACCGATAATTTTATTAAATTGCTCAATAGCTTTTGGATAATCTTTTTGCTTATAATACGCATAACCTAATTGGTAAAAGTCAGTATTACTCCATTTACCATCTTTACCTTCATAAGTCTGCAAATAAGGTACTGCTTTATCATATTGACCAAGATTAAAATAGCTCTCTCCTACTATCTTAGATAATTCTGATTTTTCAGTTTCATCTTCAACTTTATCCATCTGCACCAAGCCCTCAGTAAGTGCTTTTTCAAAATTTCCTGTTTTAAAATTCATATCCGAACGGTAATATCCCATTTTATCTTGATATGAAGATTTAACATCTATCTTCTCAAATAATTCTTTAGCGTCATCATAATTATTTGACTCATAAGCAATATAGCCTAAGTAATAAATAGCCTGATCAGACCATTCACTATTACGACCTACTTTACTTAAATATTTTTTTGCTTCCTTAATATTTTTAATATAAAAGAAGCTATATCCTTTTTGAAAATTAAAACGGTCTTGTTGCTTTTCACTTAAGTTAGCAGTTTCCTTAACTTTAGAGGCATAGTGAACTGCTTTTTCATATTGACCTTTTACGAAGTAATAATCTGTAACTTCTATATATGCTTTATTTCGCTTTGCACTAGTAGGGTAGTTTTTTACAAACTCATCTATTTTATATTCTGCACCAACTTGATCTAATCGAATAGCACAGTTTGCTATATAATAAACACAATCTCCTTCAACTTCTTTGTCTAATGCAGATTGCGAGTTTTTAATCTTTTCAAATAAAAGCTGAGCTGCTAAATATTGCTCCTCATTAAACAGGGCTATAGCATGATTAAAATCACGT
Organism: Myroides injenensis M09-0166; assembly: GCF_000246945.1. GTDB lineage: Bacteria > Bacteroidota > Bacteroidia > Flavobacteriales > Flavobacteriaceae > Flavobacterium > Flavobacterium injenense. The sequence goes on along the minus strand of NZ_BAEX01000052.1, from coordinate 19,918 downwards.
AATTCATTTGTATAAATAACTGATTCTTGAGCACTTGCTGTCATACCTCCAAGTGCTAAAGCAAAACAAGCTAATCTATTAATTTTGCGCATTTGATTCTTTTTGATTTAGTTCCAAATATATCATTTTATACTATTAAAAACATATTTAAAGCGAATATATTGCGCAAAAAGTGATGAAAAAATTATTATTATTTTGTTAAAGAAAAGGCGATAACCAGTTTAAAATTATTGGCGCCAATACAGCTGTAAGAATTCCATTAAAAATCATTCCAACACTAGCAAAAGCACCATACTTATTGCTTATCTCCATAGCTTTCATCGTTCCTAAAGCATGAGAAGATGTCCCCATTGCGATTCCTTGAGACATTGGATTGGATATACGCGATAAATTCAAAAACTTAAACCCTATCATACTTCCAAAAATTCCCGCAATCATAACAGAAGCTGCAGTAATAGAAGGAATTCCATGTACAGCAGCTGAAATTTCTAATGCAATTGGCGTACTAACTGATTTTGGTGCTAATGATAAAATAATTTCATGCTCTGCTCCTGTCCATTTAGCTAAGAAAACAACAGAGGTTACCCCTACTATGCATCCGACTAATTGACTACAGATAATTGGGAAAAGCTGTTTTTTAATTTTATCCCATTGTATATATAATGGTACTGCTAATGCTACAATAGAAGGCTTAAGAAAGAAATCAATATACTGACCTGCTTGACTATAATTTTCATATGGAATATCAAGAACAACTAAATAACAAATTAAAATGACCATCGAAAGTATGATGGGATTAAATATAATCCATTTTTTCTTTGATGTTAAAAAAATTCCTAAAGCATATAACGCTAATGTAAGGAATAACAAAAAAGTGGGGTTTTGTAAGAATATCATTTTCTTCTTCTTAAATATTGGTGAGTAATTCCAGTTACAAAAGTGACTAATACTGTACTAACTAATGTTGCAACAATAATAGGAACAATAGATTCGCTTAATATCCCAAAGTAATTTAACATTGCCACACATGGAGGAACAAAGAAAATCCCCATATTCTTTATAAGAAAATCACTTATTCCTGAAATAGATTGCGCTTTTATCCAACCCATTTTTAACAATACCCACAGTAAAACTAACCCTATGATACTTGAAGGTAATTTTACATGCGTTAAATAAACTACAAATTCTCCAAATGCAAGACAACCAACGATCACTGCTACTTGTTTAATTAAATTCATTTTAATAAAAATTTTTAACAAAATTACTAAACAATAACAATAAGCGGCTCACCAAAGGCTAAAACTTACCTATAATTAACACAAGTGTTAAAAACAACCGCACTATCAATAGGAATGTTTTTTATATGTTTTTAACTTTTATTGAATATAAAATCATTAAAACAAAACAATTTTATACACATTTGGTAACATTAAATTAATATCAGAAAATATTTTAAGACTTACATTTGTAATATAAAAAAGAAATACAGTACACTATAAGATAAAAGGAAAGTCATAAGTAAAAATTGGTTAGTTAGTTAAAACAGCTTTAGTAAGCTGTTTTTTTTATTCCTATAACTTAAAACAACACTTTTTATATCTCTACTGCATAGATTTTTTCTTTTGTATATAGGAAAAATGATATAACTTACTACTTTTACAGTAAAATTTAGTCGCGTTATGTCAAACACTGTCTTATCATTACAAGGAGTTGATATTTTTCAAAATAAACACAAAGTTCTATCCAATATTAATATCCAAGTTAATAAAGGTGAGTTCATTTATATAATTGGTAAAACTGGTGCAGGAAAAAGTAGTTTTATGAAAACTCTATATGCAGATTTACCTTTAACTGTAGGTACAGGAACAATAGTTGACTATGACTTGCGAAAACTCAAAGACAAAGACATTCCTTATTTAAGACGCTCTTTAGGTATTGTTTTTCAAGATTTCAAACTTTTACCTGATAGAACAGTTTATGGAAACCTATACTTCGCTTTAAAGGCTACAGGATGGACAGAAAAAGAAGCGATTGATAGAAAGATTGAAGAAGTACTAAATCGCGTAGGAATGATCCTACATATTGAAAAAATGCCACACCAATTATCTGGTGGAGAACAACAAAGAGTTGCAATTGCAAGAGCACTGCTAAATGATCCTGATCTAATTCTTGCTGATGAACCAACTGGAAACTTAGATCCACAAACAAGTGGTGAAGTAATGGAATTATTAAGAAGTATAAACGAAAGCGGTAGAACCATAATAATGGTAACACATGATTACGCCTTATTATTAAAATATCCTGCCAAAACATTAAAATGTGATGACGGAACCATATTTGAAGTAGTATATAAAACTGCTCAATAATAAAGAAAAGCGATAGACAGAATTCTGTATATCGCTTTTTATTTTTTCACTATAGATTAAATTCTTTGCTTCTCAATAGTGATATAGTAAATCACGTTAGTTATATCTCACTTTCATTTAAAACTAAATCACTGTAAGAAACTGCCACCAAATCAGATTTACGCAATCCTAAAGCAGTAAACAACTCATCGCATTGTTTAGCTAAATGTTCATCATCCATCCCACTTTCTTTCTCAGCTTCCACTTCTACAAAAGTTCCTAAACTATCCACATCATCGATATGTAAACTTATATTATCTAATTTATAAATTTTACGCAGCTTACTCACCTTTACCTTTATTCCAAACTGTAGTTCCAATATAGACATCAAAGCCTGACTTGGGGTATGTTTATAATAAATTACATTTGACTCACGGTTGCCAAGAACATTTTCTCTATTATAATAGATTAAAGAACTCTCTTCACCTACAGACTCACGCAATTTCAATCTAGCTTTAGGTACGTCATAATAGGTATCAGTTTGTTTAAACTCTCCTTGAAAAGTAGCTCCTAATTTGACTACTTTCTTTTCAATACTACTCAGACTTTTAACTTTTGCCTTAAATTCTATATTTTTTACTCCCATAATATTAGATCTATATCACTATCAATATTACAAAATTATAAATGAATAAAAGAATACATTTAAAACAATTCTTGTTTAAAATAAAAAGACCTTACTCATTGAGTAAGGTCTTATTTATATTAAGTAAGATAAATCAGATTAGACAAACGTTTATTTTTTTACTTTATTAACGATAGCTGCAAAAGCTTCAGAGTGATTCATAGCTAAATCTGCAAGAACTTTACGGTTCAATTCGATATTATTAGCTTTTAAATTACCCATGAATTGAGAATAGCTTAATCCGTGTTGTCTTGCACCAGCGTTGATACGCATAATCCAAAGAGAACGGAAATTTCTTTTCTTTTGTTTTCTGTCACGGTAAGCATATACCATTGCTTTTTCTACCGCGTTTTTAGCTACTGTCCAAACGTTTTTACGTCTTCCAAAGAATCCTTTGGCTTGCTTCAAAATTCTTTTTCTTCTTGCTCTTGAAGCTACTGAGTTTACTGATCTTGCCATTTCTGTAAATGTTTTTTTGTAGTGGGCGGTTATTTATACTAACACTTCTAAACCTTACTTTGCACCACTCCAGGGTTATTAAATAATTTTAACCGAAGTCAATTAAAATATTAGATTAATCTCAATTGATCTTTGATACTATGAGTATCTGCTTTAGACACTAATCCAGTGTGAGTTAAAGCTAATTTACGCTTTTTAGATTTTTTAGTCAAAATGTGACTTTTAAAAGCGTGTTTTCTTTTAATTTTTCCAGAGCCAGTTAGTTTAAAACGTTTCTTAGCGCTAGATTTAGTTTTCATTTTAGGCATTTCTTTCCTAGGTATTAATGATTATCTTACTTAACTTTTTTAATTCCTTTCAGAATTATGCTTTTTTCTTTTTAGGTGCGATAAACATAGTCATACGTTTACCCTCTAATACTGGCATAGATTCAACTTTACCATACTCTTCTAAATCTTGAGCTAATCTTAATAATAATATTTGCCCTTGATCTTTATAAATAATAGAACGTCCTTTAAAAAATACAAATGCTTTTAACTTAGAACCTTCTTTTAAAAACTTTTCAGCATTTTTCTTTTTGAACTCATAATCGTGCTCATCAGTTTGTGGTCCAAAACGAATCTCCTTTACAGTGATTTGAGTTGACTTAGCCTTTAGCATTTTTTCACGCTTCTTTTGTTCGTAAAGAAATTTCTTATAATCAATTATTTTACAAACAGGTGGCTCAGCATTTGGAGAAATTTCAACCAAATCTAACTCCAACTCTTCAGCAATTCTCACTGCTTCTGCAAGTTTAAATACACCAGGTTCTACATTGTCTCCGACAAGTCTAACTTCAGGAACGCGGATGGCATTATTAATTCTATGCGCATCTTTTTTTTCTTCGCGAGGTCTGTAACCTCTGTTTTGTCTTACTGCTATGGCTTTAAAAGTTTTTGCTTGTTTTTACCAAGCGTTATACAATAATATTATTTACTCTCCAAATTGTTTAATAGAGTCATTTACTTCTTTCTCTACCAATAAAATGAAGTCTTCTATTTTCATGGTTTGATTAGACTTACCTGAATCTCCATGTTTTCTTACAGATATTGTTCCGTTCTTCTCCTCTTCCTCTCCTACAATTAACATATAAGGAAACTTTTGTACTTCAGCTTCTCTAATTTTTTTACCGATTGTTTCATTTCGGTTATCTACCAGCGCGCGAATTTCGGAATTTTCTAACAAATCCAAAACTTTTTTCGCATATTTTTCATATTTCTCACTCAAAGACAATATGATAGCTTGTTCAGGCACCAACCATAAAGGGAATCTACCTGCTGTATGTTCTAACAATATTGCAATGAAACGCTCCATAGATCCAAATGGTGCACGGTGAATCATTACTGGTCTGTGCAATTCATTATCTGAACCTTTATAACTCAATTCAAAACGCTCTGGTAAATTGTAATCAACCTGAATCGTTCCAAGTTGCCAACTTCTACCTAAAGCATCCTTCACCATAAAGTCAAGCTTAGGACCATAGAATGCAGCTTCGCCACTTTCTATTACATAATTAAGTCCTTTGTCTCTAGCTGCATTAATAATTGCTTGCTCAGCTTTTTCCCAATTCTCAACACTTCCGATATACTTATCTGGGTTACTTAAGTCTCTCACCGATACTTGAGCTGTAAAATTCTCAAATCCTAAAGATCCAAATACATACAACACTAAATCAATTACTTTCTTAAATTCCTCATCTAATTGCTCAGGAGTACAGAAAATGTGTGCATCATCTTGAGTAAACCCTCTTACACGTGTTAATCCATGTAATTCTCCTGATTGCTCATAACGATATACAGTACCAAACTCTGCAAAACGTTTTGGCAAGTCTTTATAAGACCATGGCTTAGAATTATATATTTCACAGTGATGTGGACAGTTCATCGGTTTTAACAAGAACTCTTCCCCTTCTACTGGAGTGTGAATCGGCTGGAAACTATCTGCTCCATATTTTGCATAGTGACCAGATGTAACGTATAATTCTTTTTGCCCAATATGAGGAGTGACTACTTGCTCATATCCAGCTTTTTTCTGTGCTTTTCTTAAAAACTGTTCTAGTCTATCTCTTAATGCAGCTCCTTTAGGCAACCATAAAGGCAAACCTTGTCCTACTTTTTGAGAGAACGTAAACAATTCTAATTCTTTACCTAATTTACGGTGATCTCTTTTCTTAGCCTCTTCTAACAAAGCTAAATACTCAGTTAAATCTTTTTGTTTTGGGAACGAAATACCATAAACACGTGTTAACTGTTTATTTTTCTCATCTCCTCTCCAATAAGCACCAGCGATAGATAATATCTTAAACGCTTTAATTATCCCCGTATTAGGAATATGACCTCCACGACATAAGTCAGTAAAAGTATCATGATCACAAAAAGTAATAGTCCCATCAGCTAAATTCTCTATCAATTCAACTTTATAAGGATTCTCATCTTTTTTATACATTTCTAATGCTTCAGCCTTAGTTGCAGATCTCATTTTGAAATCATGCTTCCCTTTAGCGATTTCCAAAACTTTATCTTCGATTGTTTTGAAATCTGCATCAGTAACTTTGTGATCCATGAAATCAACATCATAATAAAACCCATTCTCAATAGCTGGACCAATTGTCAACTTAATTCCTGGATATAATTCTTGTAAAGCTTGCGCCATTACGTGTGATGTTGAATGCCAAAAAGCTTTTTTACCTTCTTGATCATTCCATGTATATAAAACTAAACTACCATCCGTGGTCAATGGTGTCGTGGTTTCGATGGTGGTACCATTGAAGTTTGCAGAAATAATATTTCTTGCTAATCCTTCGCTTATACTTTTTGCTACATCGAAAGGAGTACTGCCCGATGCATACTCTTTCACTGAACCGTCTGGTAATGTAATTTTTATCATAATAAATTTTAAAAATAAAATGCAAATATACTCATTTTTCAAGAGAATCGCAAGACTTCCTACAAATGCCTCACCTTTTTTTTTACTTATTTATGTTTATTTTCAACTTTGCTTTTTCATGTTAAAGCACAACAAAAATAAATCGATACTCTCACTATTGAAAATACAACATTTATCTATATTCCTACTATTTTTTTTGCAAACTTTAATATACAAAAAAAACGCTATATATAGTGATAACTGCGAGTTTTTTAATTATCTAATTTGCATTACCTAAATTAGCTACTATGAAAACTTTCTGTTTATTAATTTTAAGTTTATTTTCTCTTACTTCTACTGCTTCTCAAAAAAAACAAATAAAACCACCTAAAAACACTTTGGATCTTATTCCCTATAAGACAAAAAACAATACTTACATCTATGTAAACAGAGATAAACAACCTGTTTTTGACACAGAATTCACTAGTGCAGAGTTATTTACTTCTACTGGTTTTGCCATAGTAACCAATTCTGAACACAATCAAGCTATCATTGACTCCAATGGAAAAATTGTTCTCCCTTTTAAAAATTACCAAATAAAGCTATATCCTATCGGCAATCTGACTGTAGTCAAAACAGAGAAAACATACACAGCGAATCACCGTTTTTGGGAAAGGGAGTTTAATATCTTTAGTTCAAGTGTAAAAGATGTAATTCGTATCAAAACAGATGTTTTTATACTAGAGTCACAACAACATTTATTATCGGCACACATGAGTAGAGATGAAGAAAATACTTATATAAAAGTAATTAATAACAATAGTTTTCTAATCAACAATGACTATTACCAACTAAAAAATAAAAGAGCTAAAAAAATAAAAAGAATATTATCTACTCCTTTGATGACAATAAATTACTACAGCAAAATAGAGATAATAAGAGCTATTGTATCCTTGCTGTAAATAACATGGCAATTAGTATCAAGGAAAATCACTTAATAGCAAATACTGAAATTTCATTCAAACTTGGTTCTGAGAGTATTATTCTCCCAAATATTAATAAGAGTCGCTATGGCAATGATATTCCTGAAGTTTTATACAACAAAAAAAACAACAGCTATCTTGTCCAACCTTATTTTGATAAGAAATTCCCTCAAGAAATAATACCTAGAAATAAGGAAGATATAGCATTCTTACAGAAAGTAAGTTATATAAACGCAATACCTAATTACCCGTATTTTATAGCTGGTGTATTTGATTACGATAAATGGCAATATCAGTGGAAATACATTGATTTATCAGGGCGATTGTATGATAGCATTGAAGCTAATGACTTCTTTACCTTAGATATTTTATCAAATGTATTACGCCCATACAAATCTGAAATAATTCCAGCTGATAAAGTACCTAACACCTATCAAATTGATAAAATAAGGAAAGTATATCAATCTGATAATATTTTTATTGCTTTTCTTATAAATGATCAACAAGAAAAAACAGTAGGACTATGGGATAATCACTATAAAAACTGGAAAATTACACCTACTTACAATGATATAACTATACTAGATATTGAGAGAGGAATCATTGCTATATCGCTAAAAAACAATGAATACCAATTATACAGCTTAAAAACTAATTCATTAATCTCACCAACTCTATATAATTATATTAATTCAGATGGATGGACAAACATCACAAAAGATAATACTAGAATATACTTTTACACGGATATAAGTACAGGTGAGGAATATAGAGATCTAGATTGATGATATAATAGACCTCTAAAATAGGTTTTAAAAATTAAGCTTTCACTAGAGAACACTTCTTAATGTTCTAAACAGTATAAGTTTTATCTCTTTTACACACCTACCAGCTACTGCTCTATTTGTGTATTCGTACTTGTAAACTGAAATAGCCAATTATACAAATCTATATGTCGATATAAATCTTCTACGCTACCGTGTGTTCCACCTTTAATTATTTCTAATTCTATCGGTGCATTTTTATCACAATTGCGAATCGCTGCAAGAATTTTTTTCGATTCTTTGATAGAAACAATAAAATCTTTATCACCATGAATTAGCTTAATAGGTGTAGCTGTCATTGTACAAGCATCTTTTTCCTCACCACCTCCACAAATAGAGACAGCAGCTGCCACACGACTAGCGTATTTACTAAGATATTTCATCGTTCCATAAGATCCTAAACTCATACCCGTTACATAAATACGACTCTCATCTATATTGTAGTTTTTAATCATATACATGACCACTTCATCCACCTTATCAGGATTCCAAGGTCCTGAAGGAAGTTGTGGTGCTACTAAATAGGCAGGAATATCTAACCCCTTTTCTATTCCTCTTAATGGTCCGTATCTCTTTACTTTATTAATATCATTCCCTGACAAACTTCGCCCGTGTAGGAAAATCACCAGAGGATTTTTTTCCTTTACCTCTTTGGGTTCATTAACCCAAAATTGATATGCAGTTTGATCTTTAATTGCAATTGGTTGAGCAATAATTTTAAAGGGTAATAAACATAAAAATAGAAGAATAAAACGCATATTTTTTTCTGTAAATTTAGAAGGATTTTTCTTAATTGATTTGAAATATTAAATAAAATAATTCGCATTATATGATTTAATGCGCTTTATAGTACATCAAGAAATTACTTAAGACTTACAAAGAATTTTAATGTTATTAAGTTTCTCTATTAATCACACCTTTATTTAACAACATGTTTACCCCTATACCTATAATAGCAGTAATATATAAAGCATCCATTATATAACTAAGCATCAATTCATCTTTGAATAGTATACAAAATCTACTCTTATATTAGACTACATAGCGCCTCAATAAACAAAACCAATATAACTATTTACTGACAAGGTAAATAATGACCTAAAATGACTATTCTTTGCTATTTACAGTATATTAAAATTTCAACTAATTCCAGTGATATCAAGGCTTAAGAAGCATTTCAAAACGTTTAATAGGGGTTTTCTCCGAGAACGCTTCGGGAATTGGTTGAGTATGCATTGCAAAAGCTGGGGTGTTCCCGAACAACCCTACATCCGTGCCCGAACAACACTGGGATTAAAGGCAAATTAGAATATAAAAAAATCACTGTAAAAGAGAAAATAATATTTTCTTTTTTACAGTGATTTAGAGAAATGAAATACACTTTGATTTGTGTATTTCTATTTAAAAATTATCAGCTAGTGTACTGATTAACAATGCAAAGATACTATTTTTATAATTGATTTTATATTAGCTTTTCAATAATTAATTAAATTACAAAGTAATTACTTACAGTAAGTTAAATCTTCTTACAAAAGAGTACTCCCTAAAAAAACATTGTGCATTATAAATGCTATAAGATGTTAATCCTTAGCAATAGCAATCTTCACTTTTTTATTTTTTAATTTAGTATTTTCTAACTTTGCCAGTAGTGGCTTTATCTTATAAGAACTTATTGCTACAAACGATTGCTTATCCCTCACATCTATCAGACCTATATTCTCTTTATTAAGGCCACCTGTCTTAATTAAATAACCTACGATATCTACCTTATTAACTTTGTCTTTCTTACCCGCGCTAATATAAATTGTCTTAAAGTCTGTTTTATTATCAATTTTATAATTTTGTTTTAATACCTCATTAGCCATATCATTATCAATAAAGCTAATATCCTCCTCCTTGGTTACCATTACATAAACTTTACCAGAAGCTTTCATACGTGCAGTACGCCCATTTCGATGAATAAAAGTAACTTCTTTCTCAGGAATTTGATAATGAATTACATGTCCAATTTCAGGAATATCAAGTCCTCTAGCAGCTAAATCAGTTGAAATAAGAATATGACTACTTTTATTTCTGAATTTCATTAATGCTCGTTCTCGGTCTTCTTGTTCTAACCCTCCATGGAAAGCACCATTGGCAACACCTTTTTTGGTCAAAGTTTCGCTAATTCGATCTACCGCATCTCGATGATTACAAAAGATCAAAACAGTATCTTTTCCAATCTTACCCAATAATTGTATTAGTACCTCTAATTTTTCTTCAGCTGCAGATACCACCTTACTATATGATAAAGTAGGTTGGTTTTCATTCTTATCCAAAAAATTTAATCGATCTGGATTAGTAATACCAGTAAACTCAGGAATTTTACTTAAAGTAGTAGCAGAGGTTAACATTCGGAAATCAATATTATCAAATGAATTAATAATATAATCCATATCGTCTTGGAATCCCATTTCTAATGCTTTATCAAATTCATCAATTACGTAACTTGTAACCGTTTCTACATTAAATGAATTCTCCTCTATATGAAAGGCTAATCTCCCTGGGGTACCTACTAATACTGCAGGTGGCGAACTCAGATTATTTAATTCCGTTCTAGTAGAATGTCCTCCATAGCAAGCATTAATCTTGAAGGAGGTTCCCATCTTTTTAAATACTGTTTCTATTTGCAATGCTAATTCTCTTGAAGGAACTATGATAACTGCTTGTACTCCTTTTACTTTAGCATCTAACCTCGCTACTATTGATAATAAAAAAGCTAACGTTTTGCCTGATCCAGTAGGCGATAATAAAACAATATTGTTGTTATTCATCGAAGCATTAAATGTCTTGTCTTGCATTTCATTTAATGCTTTTATATTTAAATTTTTTAGTATATTCAATTTATCCATAGGCGCAAAGGTAATATTATTCTTTTTTAGAATTCTAAAAGAATTAACTTAAGTATTACGTTCTATACAAATAAATTCTTTGCTATTCTTATTAAAATAAATTTCAATATAAGGTTCATTTGCAATCCCCACTTGATATAGGAACTCTAATTCATCATTCCACTGCATCGGCTCATCATCCTCTGGCCATATCATAGCCCATCCACCCGAAAAAGCGTAAATCTCCTCCCCTTTATACATAGGATGACTATCCATCCACAGTGATATATATTTATCATTGACTACTTCCTGTAAATCAAAAAGAGAATTTCTATCAATACCTTCATCTAATAACCATTGCTGTATCTCTATATCACCAAAATGCAGTAGATTTTCCAAAGGTGGATAAACATTTACTTCTTTAGTAGATAGCCCTATATAATCATCTAAGTCAAAATCATTAATAGCGACTTTTTCAAAAATATATTCTCCTTCTGACTTCTCTTTCAATGCCATCCACTCATTAGCATATTGAACTATAAAAGGAATATTCTGCTCTTCATTAATATAGGCTATTATATTCTCCTTATTAGTAGCTCTGACAAATAACTGCGTATTTCGAAGAAATAATTCAGCCTTTTCTTTTAATTGATTCGTATTCATGACAAATGGTTATTATACAAATTATAAATTTCAATAAAGTTATCTAATTTATTATGCTCTACTAATTCCTCTAGTATATCTACACCTAACTTCAAAGCCTCAATTTCACAACAATATAAATCAGAATTATAGTCAACCCCAGCCAATACGCTTCCTTCATGCATTTCGATGCACCAGTCTTTTAAAAATAAATCTAATGGAATCCTTACAATATTATACAATTGCTCTTGTTCTTTTTCATACGCCTTAATCATTTCTTCGCTTGACCAAAAACAAAATACAAGCACTTCTTCTCCATTTTCTTTTTCATAATGATTAGAGCAGAATTTGTATACTCCATCCTTATTCTTTAAACAATAGACAGCCTCTTCTATACAAACTGTATTAATAAAATTCTTATATCTAGAAATTGAGAAATTCACCTCTGGTATCTTTTATTTTTTTATAAACAATATTCAATTACACAAATATAACCACAACACAATATCTAATAATTCCCAGAAATTAGTGATTTTCATCAAACAGAATGCTAAACACTATTGGTTTAATTACATATAAAAAATTAATGCATAAAATTCTAATAGGGATTTTAGATTATGAAAATTGAAAACAATTATTTGTCATACAGAAATTCTTTTTAAATAATTTAGAAAAGAAGAAACACTCCTTTTTTAGTAGCTTTCCCTCACTACATATTATTGTGGGAAGAAGTAGCGATATAATAAGAATTAGTATAAATTAAAACAAATAACAATCTAATTATTTATATGTAAGAAAAATACAAGTATAAATAGTATTTTTGTATATTATTAGACATTTTTATACTCTGAGCATCAAAGCTTTCAGATAGTTTAATTAATAATCAATTATGGCAAAAGAGAAACATATTCGCCTTCTTATTGTCTTTTTTCTTAGTGCTTTAATTAGCACTCTAGTTACTTCATGTTATAACAATTCACATCATATAAAGAAACAAGAAAAAGATATTGCACTTTTTATTAATTCTTACAATAGATTTAATTCATCTGAAGAGAAAAAACAATCCGCAGATTCTATTGGTAAATTATTACAAAATCTACCTAACTCAAAAAACACAAGAAATTTACTATCAGAGTATATACAAGCAACAAATGATAATCGATCTTATATCGATCTTTTATTCAAATTCGCTAGAAAAGATCATGATTTAGTAAGTGAAGCCAAGGCTTATACCCTATTAGGAAATCTCTTTGATAAAGAATTTCAATCGGATAGTGCTTTTTATAACTATACAAAAGCAGAGTATTTATATAAAAATTTGAATGATAGTATAGCCCTGCAAGATATCTATACCTTTAAGGCAATTATTCTAGCACGTAATGGTATTTACTCAGAAGCTCAGACTAATATCTTAAATTCAATGTCAATTAATAAGCAGCAAAAAACGTTAAAAGTAAGATTTGCTGAAAATGCTTTAATGGCAGAAACCCTTATTGGTCTTTCTCAAAATGAAGAAGCTATTAGAATTCTAGAACTCACTCTTGCTTTACTTAATGACCCTAAAATAAGTGAATTTTACAATGAAGATGTGAAAAGACTTAATATTGCTAGTGTAAACGCAACTATAGCGCAAGCGTATATTAATTTAGAAGACTATTTCCAAGCTAAACAAATTGTCAATGATATAATAGAGCACCAATTATTTATTGAACGATCTTACGACGCATTAATATATTCTCATTTATTATATATGTTATCAGATATAGATCTAAAAACAAATAATTTAAATGGAGTTGACAAAAGGCTTAAAATTGCTTTAAAGCTATTAAAGGAGCAACAAAACACGCAAACTTTCAATGAAACAAAACTATTACTAGGTGAATACTATTTTAAAAAAGGAGATGATTATTTAGCTAGTATTGAAGTCAATGATGTACTTAATTATTCTAGAATAAAACAAGATCTTAAACTGGAAAAAGATGCACTATCTGTGTTTTTGAAATATGAAAATGGAAACTTTCAAGGATCATATAAAGAAAACTTTATTCGATATGAAGAAATTGGCAATCTAATATTAGATGAAAATACTATTGTAAAAAACACCTTTGCACGTATTAGTTTCGAAGCTGACAACCTTTTAAGAGTAAATAAAAAACTAGAAGAGCAAAAAAACAAGATTACTATCTTTGGTGGAATTTTATTCTTTGGTGCCATTATTGGTTTCTTAATAATATTGATGAAACAAAAATTAAAAGAGATTAAAATGGGAAAATTACTTCAACTAGATACAGAGAAGTATTATGATTCTATTTTAAATACTCTACAAGAACTTACCGAAGCTAGAAATATTGAAAGGAAAGGTATTGCACAAGAACTTCATGATGGTGTACTCAATAAATTATTTGTTACTCGTTTTCTATTAATGCAATTAAATAAAGATACTATAGAAAATCAAAAAGATGTCTTAATAAATGAATTACAAGATGTAGAAAAGTATATTAGAAATGTATCTCATGCTCTGGCTAATGAGGAAGCATTCAAAACTGGTGACTTTGAACAGTTAATTTATGATTTAATTCACGTTCAAAATCGCAATAAAAACACTCATTTTGTATTGCATATAGACGAGGATATTGACTTACAATTACTCGACAGTAAATATAAAGTACATATTTATAGAATAATTCAGGAAGCACTGCAAAACGTACAGAAATACGCTAACGCTAAAAATTGCATAGTCACTTTTAAGTTTATTAAAAAAGGGTTATTCAAAGTTATCATAAAAGACGATGGTATTGGCTTTGACCCTAGCGATATAAAATTTGGCTTAGGATTTTCTAATATCAAACAAAGAAGCCAAATGATGAATAGTAAATTTTATCTATTTAGTAAACCTAATTTTGGTACTAAAATATCTTTTTTTATAAAGTATGAAGATTAAAATGAATACAAAAAGAGGTAGCCTAAAGGCTACCTCTTTTACTTAATTATTGATCTGCTTTGATACTGACCTTACTATTTATTAGATACCTTCATAAAAAAAGGATTAACAGGGATTTTACAATTTCTTACTTCTATTGTAAATTCTTTTGAAGAACCTACACAACCTTGCTCATTTTTAAAAGTCATTCTTAATTGTAAATTATCTATAATTTCATCACTTTCTAAAATATTTATGGTTGTTTGTTCAACTTTTAAAATGTTTCTAAAAGTAGTATTATCTAATTTCTCCCATGATTTTGACTCTTTATTAAAATATTGCCATTCTTGATAAGTAAGATTATTATCTAATTGAACCGAAATAAGTTTACTCTCACCCAAACATACATAAGTATCTTCTGGCTCCACTGTTAACAGTGGAATTGGAAACACAGTTATTTTTGCTATATCACTATAGCCTACACAACCATCTTTTAATAATTTAATTCGTAATTGTAAATCATTGATTGTACTTGAAGCATTAGTTATAGCAACTTCATTGTCCTTTACTGTAAGTAATCCACTAAACGAATTATTATTTAAAGATACCCATTGATTACTAGCATTAAGATACTCCCAGCCACCATTACTTACTCCATTGTCCATACTAGCACTTATATTTCCATCACTGCCTGCACATAATGAAACTGACTTTGGTTGGTTTGACGAGCTTAAACTTGGTAATGGTAAAACAGTAATTTCTACTTCTCTACTATATCCAAAACAGTTAGTTTCACCATCTACAAATTTCATACGAATTTTTAAATTATTTATAGATGGGTCTCCTTTTTTAATAGTAATTCTTACCATATCAATCCCTACTAAACCATCAAATGTAACATTTCGAAGCCAAGTCCATTCTTTCGTATTTTCATCAAAATACTCCCATTGATCATATTCATCACCAGGATTTAACTCAGCTATTAATTCAGCTGTTCCATTTTGGCAAACCACAATATCAGAAGGCTCACGATTTAACTTAGGTATTGGATAAACAGTTATTTTTGCTATATCACTATAGCCTACACAACCATCTTTTAATAATTTAATTCGTAATTGTAATTCATTAATTGTATTTGAAGCATTAGTTATAGCAACTTCATTGTCTTTTACTGTAAGTAATCCACTAAACGAATTATTATTTAAAGATACCCATTGATTACGAGCATTAAGATACTCCCAGCCACCATTACTTACTCCATTGTCCATGGTAGCACTAATATTTCCATCACTGCCTGTGCATAACGAAACTGACTTTGGTTGGTTTGACGAGCTTAAACTTGGTAATGGTAAAACAATAATCTCTACTTCTCTACTATATCCAAAACAGTTAGTTTTACCATCTACAAATTTCATACGAATTTTTAGATTATTTATAGATGGGTCTCCTTTTTTAATAGTAATTCTTACCATATCAATCCCTACTAAACCATCAAATGTAATATTTCGAAGCCAAGTCCATTCTTTCGTATTTTCATCAAAATACTCCCATTGATCATATATATCACCTGGATTTAACACAGCAATTAATTCAGCGGTTCCATCTTGACAAACCCTAATATCTTGGGGCTCTTGATTTAACTTAGGCATCGGAAAAACAGTTATTTTTGCAATATCACTATAGCTTACACAACCATCTTTTAATAATTTAATTCGCAATTGTAAATCATTGATTGTACTTGAAGCATTAGTTATAGCAACTTCATTGTCCTTTACTGTAAGTAATCCACTAAACGAATTATTATTTAAAGATACCCATTGATTGCTAGCATTAAGATACTCCCAACCACCATTACTTACTCCATTGTCCATGGTAGCACTTATTCTTCCATTACTACCTGTACATAATGAAACTGACTTTGGTTGGTTTGACGAGCTTAAACTTGGTAATGGTAAAACAGTAATCTTTACATCTCTGCTATATCCAAAACAGTTAGTTTTACTATCTGTAAATCTCAAACGAAGTTTTAAATTATTTATAGATGGATCTCCTTTTATAATAGTAATTTTTAAGTCAGCTACACCTATTAAACCTGAAAATGTAGCATTTCGAAGCCAAGTCCATTCTTTCGTATTCTCATCAAAATACTCCCATCGACTATATCTATAATCTGGATTTAACTCGGCATTTAATTCAGCTGTTCCATCTTGACAAACCGCGATATCAGAAGGCTCTCGATTTAACTTAGGTATTGGATAAACAGTTATTTTTGCTATATTACTATATCCTACACAATCATCTTTTAATAATTTAATTCGTAATTGTAAATCATTGATTGTATTTGAAGCATTAGAAATAGCAACTTCATTGCCTTTTACTGTAAGTAATCCACTAAACGAATTATTATTTAAAGATACCCATTGATTACTAGCATTAAGATATTCCCAGCCACCATTACTCACTCCATTGTCCATGCTAGCACTTATGCTTCCATCACTACCTGTACATAGTGAAATTGACTTTGGTTGGTTTACGGAGCTTAAAGCTGGAATTTCTTTCACTGTAATTATAAAAGGAATTTTTTCACCATAACACCCCTCTTTTCCCTCAGCTGCATAATATGTATAATTTCCTGGTTTTGAATGAATAAAAACATCATTAGGAAGTTTATTACCATTACTATCAAAATAATATAACTGTAAGCCCAAAGATTTTCCTTGCTCTGATAGTTTAACATTTGCTTGTATCGAAGTATCTACACACGTAGATAGATTATTAACTATTGGCTTTGAAGGTATAGCTAATCTTCTTGTGGCTAATAAATGATAACAATCCTCGTCTCCACCAGGAATTACAGCATAATATATAATACCAGTATCATAATTAGGATGCACCATAAAATTACCTGTTACTAAAACAGCGCCAGCAGTTCCTGGCATATTTCGATAAAACAAAGTTCCTTGCGGATATTCATTAGCAATTTGATTTCTAGGAATTTCAGTTCCACCACACCATAAAACAAATTCTCTAACATTATCCTTAAAATCAGCATTATTACACTTTGAAGAATCAAAAATAATGTCGCTATTAAAAGTGCCATAAATAGGACCTGAACCACAATATTGATCAGTACCTATTACAAGTCCACTTTCGACAGGATCACCAGTACCCAAACCTGTTCCAGTAAATTTCCCATCAATACTAACTTGTAACTTACAATTAAATGATCTTAATAGTGTACAGTCTTCAATAACTTTAACTTTATAGGTCATATCAGCTAAAATTTTATCTATATCAGCCGGTTTTTCAATATTACCAATATTCCATGTTAAAGTACCTCCTGAAGTATTAGCATTAGTAGCGTCAGGTCTAGCTCCTTTTGGTGGAGTCCAAGTGACATTCTTATTTGAACTTTTATAATTTACATTCCAAGGTAATTCTATCGTTACTTTACCATCTTTAGCAGCTTCAGTACCTTTATTCTTAATACTTACATAAAACTCTAATTCATCGCCAGGTTTCACACCTTTAGAAGGTGTAAAATTAGAAGGCTTGTTTTCTACTATAATCTCAGGAAAATAAGCATCTACAGCTAAAACTAAATTATAAATCACATAAGCATCTCCTTTGGTACCATATAAAAATTTGGTAGATGTCTGATTGTTAGCAATAATATCCTTTTTACTATTATCAAAATTAAACTTACTAATATCTATTCCTGTATTATTCTTTAAATTAGGATTACGTGGATTACCTTCAGTATAAATTGAAGAGTTAAAAAAATTATCAGCAGTATTTCCTGGATGACTTAGAGGTACCCACTTTTTATTTGCAGCATCTCGTATATGAAAATAATCTCCACTGACATCATAATCACCTTCCCCTGCCATTACACCAATAGTTAAATTTACATCTCCTCTTTGTGCAGCCCTAATACCATCGATAGCTAATTCATATGCAACATTTGTACTTGTATTAGTATTTGCAATATATGCATATCCATCATAGACAGTAATATCACGCCATTTCATTGTAGCATTCTTATAGACAACGACCATTCCCCAACCACCATAATATCCTACATTACCACCAGTACCTTCCATACAGGCTAAATTACCAACGAAATATTCACCTGCACCATTTTTTCGTACATAATCTGTAATATCAGCATAACCCACAAATATATTATCAAATCTTCCACTAGGATATAGAATTTCATTATTAGCAGCTGACACTTCTATATACTCTTGCCCTGCTTTTTTTAATTTTACTTTAGTCTTATCTAAAGTTGCAGTTACAGTTCTAATGTTATTTTTTCTACCTGACACCTCTATTTTTAAATCTGCAGCTTCGATATATCTATAGTCAGCCCCCCCATATTGGGGGATATAAGCTGATACATTTGTAATTGACAAATTAACACTACCTTCACTAAATGAGATTTTATCTATTGGCATATCTTTATAAACAGGGTTAACACTATTAGGAGTAACTCTTGCATTAGCAGTTTGCCAAGTTTTACCATTATCTATACTATAATCTACATAGCCAGAACCATAAGTACTATATCCAGCACGTATTATAACTTTTGTATCTCCGTATATTGAGTTTACTCTAAATATTGTAGATTTATAACCATTTCTATCTCCAGTTACCACACTTACAGTGTAATGCGTATTATCAACTGTTGATGGTCCACGATAGTTTTTCGTTATTTTAGGGAAACTTTCTCCAGCACCTGGTTCAAGAATACCTTTAGACCCCTCAAATATATTAGGACTTGCTAGTTGATGATGTGCTCTAGCTGACCAGTAAAGCCCTGCATAAACAATATCATTACAATTTTTATCTCCATCTAGAACCAAAGTAGAAGATGATGAATTAACCGTTGACTCATCATTATCTACATCGACATACCTCATTTGAGAAACATTTGTGCTTTCATCCGAATAGTCTACTAATGTCATATTAGTATTACCAATCATTTTAAAATCTCCTTGTAAAGCATAATTTTTAACTTCTTTATAAGGATTTGGAGCATTCTTAGAGGTTCTAGGTTTGAAATCTACTTGTACTTGTGCAAAACCAACCTGAAGTGAGATAAAAACAATAATAAGACTATATAATAATCTTAACATTATATTGTATTTATCATTATTTATAACTTTCATAACTTTTTTATTAATTGATTATATCGTTTAATCGCTTCTCAACAATTAAAAGTGGTCTTACTTATTTATTTAACTACTAAAACGATATTTACAAAAGTTGACACATACTACGTGT
>NZ_BAEX01000053.1 GCF_000246945.1 Myroides injenensis M09-0166 | reverse complement strand
TCTATTACTTTATTTTCGTCTTTGTTAGCAATAAAGTAATAAAGACATTAAAAAAGTTGGGTAATATTACTCCAACTTTTTTAAATCTTCTTAATAAATCTTAGTTTTTCTGTATAAATGATTAAGATCAACTAGATTATTGTTTGTCTTCCACAGACTCAGTAGTTGACGTTTCAACTTTTTGAGTAACTGGTTGTTTTGGGGCAGACGCATTATCAGCGTTTGTCTCACGTGTAGCTTGTTTAAACTCCTTAATTCCTGTTCCAAGTCCTTTCATTAATTCTGGAATCTTTTTACCTCCAAATAATAACAAAGCGATTGCAACAACAACTATTAGTTCAGATGGTGCTACACCACCCAAAGGGATAATTGTGTTAATCATGATAAAAAATGATTTTGATTGAGAAAAACAAATTTAGTTCACAATTATTTTAACGTAATAATATTTAACATTACATTATTATAGTTTTTGTAGAAATGCAATTAAAGTGTATTGTCGTTTTTTGATAGATTATATCGTAATTTTATCTACATAGTCGGAATTCATAATTCTCAAAATCCCCATATAATCCATATGAAAAGGAATAGTATCTCCAACTTTTAAATCTCTATTATTATCTCCCAGGTCAATCACCATCATATCAGAACTAGCCCCTACGAATTCAATATCTTTCCATATTGCAGTGATATGCTCCTTGTCTATATCTAATAATCCTAAATCAATGATTGCTCTATAATTAGTACTATCTTCCCATTGTGGATTAAAAGAAACTTTTTCCCCAGTCATATTATGCCCAAACTCACCTTCTGGCATCATAGGCTTTTCGTGGAGTTCAATTATTTCGGCATGTAGCTTAAAGATATTCTGCTCAAAATTCTCGTAAACTGATCCATCGTAGGCATTTGTCCCCATGAATAAAGTTTCACCTATTCGGAAGTGATTGATTGCAGTAGGAATACTGTTTGTAATGATTAATGGTATAGTAACTGATGCACCTCCTGAAATAAAAGGAATTTTTTTATTGAACTTTAACTCAAGTAGTTCTTTGTAAAGAGTCAATTGAATTAACTTATCATTATTAGGTAAGACGCCATACATACATGTTAAGTTGGTACCTAAACCTATGATTTCTATATTTGGTAAATTGAAAACTTGCTCATAAAAATCAATTAAATCATCTCTTAATACTCCTTCTCTCAATTCACCTAACTCCACCATGATGATGACTTTGTGAATTTTATTTTGTTTGACGGCTTCTTCAGAAAGTAGTTTTATTGTTTCTAATTCTGTATTGAAGCTTATGTCAGCATAAGTGACAATTTCATCAATACTGCCATTAGGAGCGGGCTTGATGTAAATAGTTTCTATTGTTGGATCAATTGCTTTTATACTCTTTAAATTAGAAACTCGTGAGTCACATATTTGCTTAGGTTTAAGAGCTAAAACTTCTTTTAAAAAAGTTTCATTACCACATAGAAGTTTTCCGACAACAGCCCAATCAATATTGTGATCTTCAAATAATGTCGTTAAACCATCAAAATTGTGTTTAAGTTTCTTAGTATCTAATGTTATAAAGGCCATAATTATTTAGATAAACGCATTTCAATGTATTTTTTCTCAAATCCCATTCTCTCATACAAGTTTTGAGCAGGATTGTCCTTATCTACATGAAGTGCTATTGATCCTTTTGTTTCTTTTTTTATAAATTCTATTAATTGACTACCAATTCCATTACCACGTACGCGGCTATCTGCAGCTATGTATACTAAGATGTGTTCTGGTATGAATCCTTCCATCATTGTGTCAAGGACAACAGATATTCCGACAATTTGTTTTGTTTCATCTTTTGCAATAAAAACAGCTCCTCCAGGTTTATTATCAATACCTAAAGCGTAATGAATAGCTTTGGTAATATCTTCTGCTTTATCTCCGTATTGTTCTAGGTGTTGATATAAGAACGCAACATAAGTTTCGATATCATTGTTAGTAAAATTGGTTTCTTTGTTTTTCTTTTCGATGCTAAGCATGTAGTAATAGTTTTGTGCTTATTTAGTCTAGGATTAGAATTAAAATAAGGATGATTCCTTTTGATATTGATTACTGAAAAATGATATACAATAATCTTTTAAATAGACAGAAAAATAAGCGGATTTAATTAAAAAATTTATACAAAGTTACTAAAATATATATTAAACTTCAAATTTTGTTCTTTTTGCTTCATTTTTATTACTTTTTAAAAGAAAAAATATAGGCATTTATAACTTCTATTTTGATGAGAAAAGTAAGTCTAAAAAGTAATTTTTTCAGCACGAATTATCGTTTATTATATTCGTAAATAAAGTACTCAAACCACCCCGCCCTTTGGGCACCCCTCCAAAGGAGGGGAACTAGAGAACTTATCTATAATATTAGAATACTCTCTTATATGAGGAGAATAACGAAATATACGCTACTATGCTATTGTTTAGTGGGTTAAGGAAATAAAATGAGGAATGTTATAGAACTGTTTTTACGAAATTAATTTGCCTCAATTATATAGTAAATAGGAGTGTATAGAAGCAGTCAAGTGGAGGATAAAAGCATATTCATTCCATTATAACTTTATATTGCCTCCATTAAAACCACTAGTTTTAATAGTGTCAAAATGGAGTTACAATGGAGTTACAATGGACTCATTGCCCACGATTTAGCTATGAATAGCATTTAATGTAGCTAATT
The DNA here is from genome assembly GCF_000246945.1 of Myroides injenensis M09-0166. Lineage (GTDB taxonomy): Bacteria > Bacteroidota > Bacteroidia > Flavobacteriales > Flavobacteriaceae > Flavobacterium > Flavobacterium injenense. Next base: position 21,979 of record NZ_BAEX01000053.1, on the reverse strand, counting down.
TCTTTCTTTGTAAATGTTTCACCAAAAATCACAATTACACACTACAGTATTAAAAGTAAAGAAAAAATACTTGTTCTAAACTTAGAGTAGGTCGAATAGAATCTCTATAAATGTTTTACGAGTCTTTATCTATTTTTTCACAGAAGATGAAAATCTTTTGATCAGATATATTAGTTGTAAAAAAGATATAAATATCTCCACCATCTTTTATTTTCCATTTTTTTCTAAGTTCTTCTACTTTTAATGGAAAATTACGAGTGGTTACATTTGCTTTGATATTTGAGAGTACATTTTTAGCATTAGCTTTATTGTATTCGAAAATATCAAGTATTTTAAATGTGCGACCAGGGAACTCTACGACTTCTACACTAGTATATAATTGTGAATGTTGGTGAAGTTTGTTTACTGAATAAGACGCTCCTAGACAATCAAATTTACCTGTTTTAAGGACAGCATTATTTGGCTCGTATAAATAGGTTTGGGGTGCGCTATACGATGGAGAACATTGCTTGTTAAGAGGTATTTCGTATTTGGATACTTGACCTTTATTGATATTAATAGCGGTAAGTAAGGTTTCTCCTTCAAAGCCTTTTTCTAAAATCCACAACAGCTCTTTTACTTCATTGTTCAATGCTACAATATGAATAGCTTTAACGTACTTTAATTCAGCTATACCAGCGTGAATATCTAGTAGAGGAGAAGTCTTTATTAAAATATTATCTGAGAAGTCGAATAGTGTATCTAAATTCTCTGGAACGTTAGGAACGCAGTCGCTTAAGAAGAATACTTTTTCTTTTGCTTGATTGCGTCTTGCTGGATCGATATAGATCCAATCCCATTTTGTCTTGTTGTTGGCTAAATATTTAATACTATCACCGGTATAAGTATTGATATTTTTAGCGTCTAGTAATGTGTAGTTATGTTGTACTATTTCACTAAGTTCTTCTTGCATTTCACAGTGGGTAACTGTAATAAATTTCTTTGCAAAATAGTAACAGTCAATACCAAAACCACCCGTTAAGTCGATTAGATTTTTACCAGTGATTAATGAAGCTTTATAAGCAGCACAAGTCTCTGAAGAAGTTTGTTCTATTGAGAGCTTTTTTGGAAAAAGAATATTATCAGTATGAAACCAAGTAGGTAGTTTTGTTTTTGCTTTCTGTTTAGACTCTATTTGAGTTAATAAATCAATCATTTCAATACCTTCAAATGGACTTTTTTTGAAAGCAAGTGTTTTTATATCTGTATCAAGATGTTCTTGTATATATTGCTGAACAGCACTATTGAGTAATAATGTTTTCAATTAAAGTTTTTTTGTAAGTAGTTGAATAAATTTTACATTCGGTAGAAATTCTTTACCTATAACCTTAAGGCAAGTATAGATAGGAACAGCTGCGATCATTCCAAATATACCAGCAAACATTCCTGTCGCTAATATCACAATAAATATTTCTAATGGATGCGATTTTACACTATTTGAAAAGATTAATGGCTGGCTAATACTGTTATCTAATAATTGAATAATTAGGAAACCAACCATTACAGAGAATGCTTTAGGTAAGGTAACCTCAATAAAATTATCACCTATATAGCTTAACATAGTTAATACTACCCCTAATATGTTTCCAATTAATGGTCCGATATATGGAATAATGTTTAATATCGCACATAAGAAGGCAATCATAACTGCGCCTTTCACACCAAATATTAGTAATACAATTAAACTTAATATGAAAATAACTGAGATTTGAATTACTAATCCAAGAAAGTATCGCGACAATAAATTGTTGATTTTATCGATTGAGTTAAGTACTTTGTTCTCATGTTTAGTAGGGAAGAGTTTTTTAAACTGATATTCTAATAATACTTGATCTTTCAAGAAAAAGAAGGTAATAAATAAAATAGAGAAAACTCCAATTCCTATATCGCTTAACATGCTTAAAAAAGTATTGACTAAGTTAGGAACGAAGTCTAAATTAAGCTGTTTTTTAATCTGTGCGCTTTCAATAATTTTGTCAAGGCTAAAACCTTTTGCATCTAAATAAAGGTCTATTTTGTTGATTAATCCATTAAAATCACTTTGCAAGTGAGAGGTATTAAGAACCGATAGATTCTGAGCTTGTGTAGTAAATAGTGGTACAAACATAAATATAAACCCTGCAAAAAATGCCAAGAAGATGATCATAGTAATAGATACAGCAAAGACTTTCTTTAGTCTTAATCTTTTTCGCAACAATTCAACTATAGGTTTGCCAATTAAGGCAAGGACAAAAGCCAATCCTATATAGATGAATAGTATACTTATCTCGTGTAAGATATAGGCAATTATAAAAATTCCGAATAGAATTAGAACTGCTCTTACTATTCCTGCTGAAATGATTTTAGAGTTTAGCATAGTTTATTTATTCATTTACAAATACAAAACTGTGAACGGCTACTAATGCAGCAGTTTCAGTTCTTAGTCTAGTATGCCCTAAGGATACAGGCTTATATCCTTTTTCTAAAGCTAATTTAATTTCGCTTGGTGAAAAGTCTCCCTCAGGACCAACTAAAAGTAAGTAATTTTTATTAGGAACGATAGAATCCTTTAATAGAATTTTTGCGTTGTCTTCTTCACAATGAGCAATATAAAGTTCGCCTTCGTGATTTTGATTTAAGAAATCTTTAAGCGAAATAGGCTCATTAAGGATAGGTAAATGCATTTGTAAAGATTGTTTCATCGCTGAATGAATTATTCGCTCAAAGCGCTCTGTCTTTACTACTTTTCGCTCTGAATGCTCACAAATAATAGGTGTTATCTCATGAATACCTATTTCAGTTGCTTTTTCTAAGAACCACTCATATCTCTCATTCATTTTTGTTGGTGCTACCGCTATGTGCAAACGGAAAGGAGTTGGCGCTTGATCTTCAAAACTTACGATTTCCGTCAAGCAATTCTTATCAGAATCTAAAGATATTTTGGTAGTAAATAGCGTTCCTTTACCATCGGTAACATGTAGAGTGTCGCCAATCTTTCTTCTTAAGACACGTACGATATGCTTACTTTCGTCTTTATCAAAGGCAAAAGTTTGTTGGTCTTTAGAAATATTAGGAGAATAAAATAATTGCATAAGATAATTAGGTTGATTAAAATTCAATACGTGCCTTAGAAACAGTTGTGGAATCAGCAAACTTTGATTCTTTAAATCTATAATATCCCACAATACCAATCATAGCAGCATTATCGGTGGTATATTCAAATTTAGGAATGAAAGCTTTCCATCCATATTTTTTCTCTGCATCTTTTAACGCTTGGCGGATACCTGAATTGGCAGAAACACCACCGCCAATAGCAATTTGTTTGATGCCTGTTTCTTTCACCGCTAATTTTAGTTTGTCCATTAAAATATTAATAATGGTATGTTGAATAGAAGCACAGATATCTGCTTTGTTCTCCTCAATAAAGTTAGGATTAGCAGCAACTTGTTTTTGTATAAAGTATAATATTTGTGTTTTTAATCCACTAAAACTAAAATTAAGACCATCTACTTTTGGTTTTGTAAATGAGAAAGCTTTTGGATTTCCTTCTTTGGCAAATTTGTCAATTAAAGGTCCCCCAGGGTAAGGGAAGCCCAATATTTTTGCAGTTTTGTCAAAAGCTTCGCCAACGGCATCATCAGTCGTCTCACCTAAAATTTTTAAATCAAAAAAACTGTTTACTTGTACGATTTGCGTGTGTCCGCCTGATATCGTTAAGGCAAGAAATGGAAATTCTGGTTTGTCAAAATTTTCTTCATCAATGAAATGACATAGAATATGAGCGTGCATGTGATTAACAGCTATAAGCGGAATATCTAAGGCTAGTGCTAAAGATTTAGAGAAAGAACCTCCTACTAATAATGAGCCCATTAATCCAGGACCTTGAGTAAAAGCAATACCGTCTAATTGCTCTTTTGTTATCCCTGCTTTTTTTAGAGCGACATCTACCACCGGAACAATATTTTGTTGATGGGCTCTAGAGGCTAATTCTGGAACTACTCCACCATATTCTTCGTGAATGTCTTGTCGAGCTACAATATTAGATAATACTTTGTTATTAGCCATAATAGCGGCTGAAGTATCGTCACATGAGCTTTCAATAGCTAATATATAAGTTGGTTTTATTGACATTTTATTATTGATGCTTTTTTGTAAAAATTTTGATTATTATATCTCGTAAAATGTTAGTGAGGTCATTAGAAAAATAACTAAATTTGCGAGTTACGTAGATATAAATCTAACAAATAAATTAGGGCAAATTTAAAACATAAAACGTTATCAAAAAATTTAAAAAAATAGTTTTTCGCTCACTTTTAGCGAGCTTGTGTCTAATAATTGCTTTAATAGCTACTTTGTCATTACCTATTGTTCAGAGTGTGCTAGCGAGTATTGCTGTCGATAAGGTCAACGATAAATTCGGTACTGATTTTGATGTAGATAGATTGTATATTGACTTTTTGGGGCGAATTACTCTTAAAGGTGTCTCTGCAAAAGATAATCATAAAAATAAATTTATAGAAATAAAAAGCTTTAAGACTAGAATTGCAGATTTTGAAGCACTTAAGCAAGGTCATATTTTTGTAGGAAATACAACTATTAATGAACTGTATTTAAATATTCACAAATATAAAGGGGAAGAGACTACCAATCTAGATGACTTAATAGCTGCATTCGACAATGGAGAAGAGGGAGATGGTAAGTTTAGATTAAAGTCAAAGCGTATCGTTTTAAAAAATTCGCATTTAAAGATATCAGATGATAATAATGAAGTACCTGTAGCAGTAGATTTTAAAGAGTTGACTGGACAAGTAGATGATTTTTATATCAAAGGACCAGAAATATATGGATCGATAAAAGAAGCACATTTTAAAGATCACTGGGGATTAAATGTCAAACAACTAACTGGTGAATTCTCTCACACGAAAACTTCTATAGGTGTTCAAGCATTGAAATTAGTGACAGACAAATCATCTATAGAGGGGGATTTACTCTTTACATTCGCATTGGGTGATATGAAGTATTTTACTGATAAGGTAAATTGGGATTTTGAAATTAAAAAGTCAAAATTAAATACTTCTGATATTAATGCTTTTGCTCCTGAGTTCGCTGCAAATAAGAATTTGTATTTTAAAGGTAAGATGGATGGGGTAATGAATAATTTCACTATCACCAATGGACAATTATTAGATGAAAACGAATCTAGAGTTTTTGGTCAGTTTACATTTAAGAATGTATTTGATAAGGAGAAGCCTTTTTGGATGAGTACTAATCTTTCTCGTCTTTTTATTTCCAGATCTAATTTAGTAGGGCTGATGCCTGCTTTATTAGAAGATAAATTACCTGTGGAGTTAAATGATTTAGGTTGGATTGATTTGACAGGAGAATTGGAAATGACAAAGCGTACTTTGAATACCAATATTAAAGTATTAACATCTGTAGGTCTTGCAAAATCAACTCTTGATATTCACCATTTGAATGAGCCAGAGAATGCTACTTATAAAGGAAATATCGTATTAGATAAATTTGATTTAGGTGCATTTGTAAAGGCAAAGCAGCTTGGTCTTACTTCATTAGATTTATATGTCGATGGAAAAGGATTTAATCAAGAGTCTCTTAATACTACCGTGAAAGGGGACATTTTCTCGATTGAATTTGCAAATTATAAATACAGTAAGATTGCAGTAGATGGTACTATGAAAATGCCTTATTTTAAAGGATTAGTACACACTGAGGATCCTAATTTACAATTAGACTTTAACGGTAAGATAGATTTAAGTGCTAAGATTAAAAACTATGATTTTAAAGCAGAAGTTGGTTATGCTGATTTATATGCTTTAAAATTTGTAAATGATTCTATAGCGAAATTTAGTGGTGATTTTGAATTTAGAGCTTCAGGGAACACTATAGAAGATTTAGAAGGAGAATTTAAAGTTCATTCTTCTATTTATGACAATAGTAAAGATCATTATGTATTTGATGAGTTTTCTATTGAAACAAAATTTAATGAAGAAGGTGAACGTAGTATTAAAATAAATTCAAAAGAAGCCATACAAGGATATGTGAAGGGTAAATACTTTTTTAAGGATTTAAAAGCCTTGTTTACAAATGGCTTGGGTAGTTTATATACTAACTATTCACCTTATAAAATAAAAGAAGGACAATATTTAGATTTTGATATTACAATTCACAATCGCTTAATAGAAGTATTCTTCCCCAAATTAACGGTTAGTGAAAAAACGCATATCGATGGAGTAATTGATAATGATAAACATGAATTTAAGTTAAACTTTGATTCTCCTAGTATAGCATTAGACAATTTTGCATTTTATAATATCTTACTAAATGTGAATAATAGTAACCCATTATATAATGCATATATAGCTGTAGATAGTATTAAGACGAATGCCTATAAATTATCAGATTTTAATTTGATTAATCTAACGCATAATGATACCCTGTTTATTCGTTCAGAATTTAAAGGAGGGGCTAATAGTAAAGATAATTTTAATCTTAACTTATATCATACGATTAATAAGGATAATCTATCGGTAGTAGGATTTAAAAAGTCAGAAGTGTTTTTTAAAGATTTCTTATGGAATATAAATGAGTATGAAAATAAGAATAATAAAATAATCTTCAATAAGAAACTAACAGATTTTAAAATAGACTCATTGTCAATCTCACATAATCACCAAGAAGTTAATTTAAGTGGTATAGTACGAGATTCTACATATAAACGATTTGATTTATCATTTTTACATGTTGATTTAGCTAAGATCACACCAGATATTGATAATATAGCATTTGGTGGGAATATAGATGGTGAAGTGCATTTCTCACAGGATAAAGAATTATATCATCCTAAGGCGAATATCACTATTGATTCATTAAGTATCAATAAAGTCTTTTTAGGAAATATGTTGTTTAATGTAGATGGTAACGAGAGACTTGACAACTTTAAGGTTAGAACCTCAATCGTAGATCAAGAAAAAGAGAACTTCTATTTAAATGGTGATATTAATATCTTAGATAAGAAAACTTATTTTAATCTAGAATCAGGGTTTAAAGATTTTTCGCTTAAGCCAATAGGTCCATTGTTGCAGTCAGTTGTAACCAATATGAGAGGGACTGCTTCAGGAAAAATTAGTATACAAGGGACGCCTAGTCAGCCTGATGTAAACGGTAGACTATATATGAGTGAGGCAGGAGTCACCTCTAAATTTACTGGTGTAGATTACAATTTTGAGGAGCATACCCCATTGGATTTAACAGAAAAACAGTTTATCCTTAGAAGAGCGCGTATTATAGATACAAAGTTTAAAACAGAGGGTATTCTGGATGGGAATGTCTCGCATAAAATGTTTAAAGATTGGGTATTAAACCTGAGCTTGTCTTCGCCAAATTTACTTGCATTAGATACAAAATTTGAAGAAGGAAGTATTTATTATGGTACTGCATATATCAATGGTGAGGCAAAAATATCAGGGCCAGTTGAAATGCTGGGTATTACAATTAATGCTACATCTAATAAAGGGACAACAATTAAGATTCCATTAAAAGAAGCTCAAAATACGGGAGAAAATAATTATATACATTTCTTATCTCCAAAAGAAAAACAACAAAGATTAAGTGGCAAGGATATTGATCTATATCGTTATAAAAATAGTGGTATAGAGTTAGACTTTGAGTTTATAGTTACGCCTGATGCCGAGATTGAAATTATTTTAGATCGCGAATCTGGTCATGCAATGAAAGGAAGAGGTGCAGGTTTTATTACTATGGAAATCAATACGCTAGGGAAGTTTAATATGTGGGGAGATTTTCAAGCTTATGAAGGAGAATATAACTTTAAATACGGAGGGCTAATAGATAAGAAATTTGTGGTTAAAAAGTATGGTACAATTCGTTGGGATGGTGATCCTATGAATGCAATTCTTGATTTACAAGCGATTTACCATACAGAAGCAAATCCTAGTGTCATTATCGATAACTCTATTATTAATAGAAAAGTACCAACAGACGTAGCTATTGTGCTAAACGGTAGTTTAAGCAATCCGGAAGTTGACTTTAATATTAACTTCCCAACTGTTAGTTCTGTTGTGAAATCGGAATTAGATTATAAATTGAGTGATCGTGATACTCGAGAAAGACAAGCTATGGCTTTATTAGCGACTGGTTCTTTCTTCTCATCTGATAATTCATCTTCTACATTAGCGGGAAGCTTATTTGAGCGAGCTAGTAGTATCTTTGATGACTTGTTCTCTGATGAAGATGATAAGTTCCGTGTTGGTCTAAATTACGCACAAGGAGAGCGTAATCCATATACTCAAACAGAAGGTAGGTTAGGGGTGACTTTTTCGACTAAAGTTAATGATCGTATTTCAGTTAATGGAAAATTAGGAGTACCAATGGGAGGCGAAGAGCAATCAGTAATTGTGGGAGATGTCGAAGTGCTCTTGCGCATTAATGAAGAAGGTACATTAAATGCTCGTTTCTTCAACAGAGAGAACGATATTAACTATATAGGTGAGGGAATTGGTTATACCCAAGGTGTTGGGGTAACATATGAAGTAGACTTTGATACGTTCAAAGAATTGTTTTCTAAAATATTAAAACAAGCCGATAAAAGAGCTAAAGAGAAGAAACAAAAGAACAATAAGGAAAATAATCGTACTGAAGAACTTCCAGATTCAGATTTTAACCGAGATTTTATTCGTTTTTATGAAGATCGTAAGAAGCAAAACTCTAAGTAATGAGATTGTTACGATTTAACAAAATAATAGTAGATATATAAGAATTTAATAAGGTTTTAAAATTGTTAAAATGCCTATTATTTCTTAAATTTACTCAAAACGATTAAGATATGGGTAATGCAATAAAAAAGATTGGTGTTTTAACTTCAGGTGGTGATGCTCCTGGTATGAATGCAGCTATTAGAGCTATTGTTCGTACTTGTTCATACCACGATGTAATGTGTGTAGGTATTTTCAGAGGGTTCCAAGGATTAGTAGAAGGTGACTTTGAAGTTCTAGGTCCACGAGATGTAAACTACATTATTAATAAAGGAGGAACAATCTTAAAAACAGCTCGTTGTAATGAATTCAAGACTCCAGAAGGTCGTAGAGCTGCATATGAGAACTTAAAAAAAGCAGAAATAGACGCTTTGATAATCATCGGTGGAGATGGTAGTTTCACAGGGGGGATGTTTTTAAGTAAAGAATATGATATTCCTATTATGGGAATACCAGGAACTATTGACAACGATATTCATGGTACAAGCCATACAATAGGTTTTGATACAGCATTAAATACAGTTGTTGATGCAGTAGATAAAATCAGAGATACTGCGAGCTCACATAAGCGTTTATTCTTCGTTGAAGTAATGGGACGCGATGCAGGACATATTGCTTTAAATGCAGGTATTGGTGCAGGAGCAGAGGAGATCTTGATCCCAGAAGAGAATATGGGTATGGAGAGATTATTAGAATCACTAAAGAAAAGTAAGAAATCTGGTAAATCTTCGAGTATTGTAATTGTAGCAGAAGGAGAGCGATTAGGAAAGAATGTTTTTGAATTAGGCGAATATGTTGAAGAAAACCTTCCTGAATATGAAGTACGAGTATCAGTATTAGGTCATATGCAAAGAGGAGGAGCTCCATCTTGCTTTGATCGTGTATTAGCAAGTAGATTAAGTGTAAAGGCAGTAGAAACTCTTTTAGAAGGTAAACGTAATTACATGGTAGGTTTAATAAATGATCAAGTAGCATTAACGCCTCTTACTAAAGCTGTAAAAGGGCATGCGCCAATAGATCAAGAGTTACTAAGAGTTTCAGATATTATAACAATTTAATAATAAAAATAGCAAGAGTATGAAAACAAGAATAGGAATAAACGGATTCGGTCGTATCGGACGTTTAATGTTAAGAGAAGCGGTAAAAAGAAATGATGTAGAGATTGTTGCAGTAAATGATTTAATGTCTGTAGAGCAATTAGCATATTTAATTAAATATGACTCAGTTCATGGACGTTTCGATGGTACAGTAGAAGTAAAAGATGGACATTTATATATCAATGGTAAGAAAGTAAGAGTTACTGCTGAAAAAGATCCATCACTTTTAAAATGGGATGAGGTAGGAGTTGATGTTGTGGCTGATTGTACAGGTATTTTTAAAGATTTAGCTGGTTGTCAAAAACATATCTATGCAGGAGCTAAAAAAGTATTAATTTCTGCTCCATCACCTGATGCTCCAATGTTTGTAATGGGAGTAAATGAGAAAGAATTAAAACCAACAGATATTATTATTTCTAATGCATCATGTACTACTAACTGTTTAGCTCCATTAGCTAAAGTTGTTAATGATAATTTTGGAATTGTAGAAGGTTTAATGACAACTATTCACGCTACTACTGCAACTCAACTTACAGTTGATGGACCATCTAAAAAAGACTTTAGAGGTGGACGTTCTGCATTAGTAAATATTATTCCAGCATCTACAGGAGCTGCTAAAGCGGTAGGAAAAGTAATCCCAGAATTAAAAGGTAAATTGACAGGTATGTCTATGCGTGTACCTACAGCAGACGTTTCTGTAGTTGATTTAACTGTGAAATTAGGTAAAAGTACTTCTTACGAAGAAATAATGGACGTTTTGAAAAAAGCATCAGAGAATGAATTAAAAGGAGTGATGGCATTCGTAGAAGACGATGTTGTATCTCAAGATTTTGTATCTGATCCACATACATGTATTATTGACTCTAAAGCTGGTATTGCATTAAACGATACTTTCTTTAAATTAGTTGCATGGTATGATAATGAATATGGTTATTCTTCAAAAATGGTTGATATGGCTGTTTTATTGAATAATGTAAAATAAGTAAGTTAAATGAAGATTATAGTCGATAGTGGTTCTACTAAGGCTGATTGGATCTTCTTTGACCAAAATAAAAATGTAATAGCTTCGGTTACAAGTTTGGGACTTAATCCCGAAGTTATTACCATTGAAGAGTTCTTTACCCGCGTGAATACTGTTCCTGACATTTACAAGAATAAGTACGAGGTTAAAGAACTTTTTTTTATGGTTCAGGGTGCGGTTCTGATCGGACAAAAAGTATTGTTGTAAAGTTTTTCGAGGAATACTTTCCTAATTGTACATCTATAAATGTACATGAAGATACTTACGCAGCTATTTATGCAACAGTAGCAAGAGGAGAGAAGGGGATAGTTTGTATTAATGGTACTGGTTCGAATGTATCTTACTTTGATGGAGAAAAAATCCATCAGCGCATTCAGTCTCTTGGTTATATGGCAATGGATGATTGTAGTGGAAGTTCTTTTGGAAGATTGCTTATTAAGAGTTATTTCTTACAAATTATGCCAGTGGATTTAGCTATACCATTTAGTGCTAGATATGATATTGATGCAGATGTTGTTAAGTATAATTTTTATAAACGCGAAAACCCTAATGCTTATTTAGCTTCTTTTTTGCCTTTTTTAATTGAACATAGAGATCACCCTTTCTTTCAAAAGATAATAAGAGAACAAATTGTATTTTTTGTAAAGCATTATATAATGAATTATATTGAATATCAAGAATGTAAAGTTAACTTTGTAGGGTCAGTTGCTTACTTCTTACAAGATGAGTTTAGAAGTGTACTGGATGAATATGGTATTAAAATAGGACAGATAATTCAGAAGCCTTTAGATGGTTTGATTAATTATCACAAATAATAATTTAAGATATGGAAATAGCAATAGTAGCCCATGATGCTAAGAAAAAGCAATTGCTTGATTTTATCAAAAAGAATAGAGATATATTATCTAGAGAAGATATTACTTTAATTGCGACAGGTACTACAGGTAGCATGGCACAAGATGAAGGTTTTGAAGTAAAACGTATGTTATCAGGACCACTAGGAGGTGATGCTCAAATAGCTGCACGAGTGGCAGAGGGAAAGACAGAGATGGTGTTGTTTTTTAAAGACCCTCTTGGTAAGCATCCACATGAACCAGATATTAATATGTTACTAAGGGTATGTGATGTGCACAATGTACCATTGGCTACAAATGAAGCTTCTGCTCAATTATTATTGAATGCAATAGCTAAGTAATAGATAAACTAATAAAGCTGTCCATAAGGCAGCTTTTTTTAGTTGGAGCTAATCATAGTGCAATGTTCATGAGTGTTTTTAGATTCATTGGCTTTATTGGAAAGGTAGTAGTCTTGTTTATCTTTTGCTATTAAGCATGCCTCTGTATCTATGACTGCAAATATAGCCTCACTTCTAGGGTTTGTCACAAGATGAAGTTTACTTATCAGTACGTCATTTTTAAAAGTACTTTTAAGGTAATAGTTATTATTGTTTTTAATCAATTCTATCTTTTTGATTTTTGGTAAAGCATAATCACAATAATAAGATAGTAATTCTGATTTTAATTGTTTCTTTTTTATTAGAAAAGTAGATTGTTCTTCAGGTGTATTAATATTATCAATTCTAATGATATTTCTATAGTTTAATATAGACTCTCTATTTTGTGCAAAGCTTATCGATGTTAAGAACAATAGGAGTAGTAAATATTTCATATTGTTTGGTTTATTGTTAGATGTTATTAATAGATATTTTACTTGAATAAATTTAAAAAAAATCGGAGACTTTTATCTTAAAAAGTCTCCGATTTGAATATCTATTTTATTGTGTATTAATGTCCTGCCCCTGCAATAATTTTACCGGCTCCTTTCTTAATAAAGATGAGGATAAAAGGAATACATATTAAAAATAAAACTCCTAAAAACATAAATACATCCATATAAGTCAAAACGGCAGCTTGCTTAGTCACTCCTAAATCAAGTATAGTATAAGCTTTTTGTAACGCTTCATCGACAGGATATCCCTTTGCTATAAAACTTTGTTGCAATGCTAGTACTCTATTTTGTACTTCTACTGATGCTGTATCTAGATGTGTTACTAATGCTAATCTATGATTTACTGTCCATCTCGAGATAAATGTAGTTATTAAGGCGATACCAAAAGATCCTCCTAACTGTCTCATCATTCCTGTAAATGCAGCACCTTCACCAATTTGTTTATTTCTAAGATTAGATAATGATAATGTAGTGATAGGAACAAATAAAAGTCCTAGACCAACTCCTCTTACTATTAATGGCCAAAAGAAATGATCACTTCCTGTATCAGGTGTTAATACATTATGCGCCCAGAAACTATAAGCAAAGAAAACAAAGAAACCAGTAGCTACTAAGTATTTAGGTGGTACTCCTCTTTGTAACATTCTAGCTATAAAGGGCATCATTACAGCAGTCATTAATGAACTAGGTACAAGTAGCATCCCTGCATCTGTAGCTGTCCAACCTAAAATAGATTGCGTATAGATTGGTATAATAAATGTAGATCCATACAGACCAAATCCCAATATAAATGACAATACAGTACCAAATGCTAAGTTAGAGTCTTTAAGAACCCTTAAGTTCACAATTGGCTTATCGCAGGTAAGTTCTCTCCAAATAAAGAAAAAGAAACCGAAGAAAGAAGTAATACTCAGCGTGAGGATAGTATTATTTTCAAACCAGTCATCTTGTTGACCATGTTCCAATACATATTGTAAGGCACCTACAGCGATGGCTAAAAAGATAATACCTAAAAAGTCTATCTCGTTTAATTTACTTTTCTCTGCATATTTAGGACTTCTTACATACAAGAAGGTCAATACTGTCGCAAGGATACCTAAAGGTACATTTATATAGAATATAAATGGCCAAGAATAGTTATCTACAATATAACCTCCTAGAGGAGGACCTAATGTAGGACCTACGATTACTCCCATTCCATAAATAGCTTGTGCTACACCACGTTTTTCTATTGGATAACTTTCTGTGATAATAGTTTGCGAGGTTACTAATAAAGCACCACCTCCAAGACCTTGGATAAAACGAAATAATATTATTTCCCAAAGTGTAGTAGAATAACCACATAAAAATGATGCTACAGTAAATATAATTATGGAAGCTGCAAAATAGTTACGGCGACCAAATTGTTGAGACAGCCAACTTGTCATTGGTACTACAATTACGTTCGCAATAGCATATGCCGTTACTACCCATGCAATGTCTGTTAGTGAAACACCTAAACTACCTTTCATATCGTTCATTGCAACGTTAACGATAGTAGTATCGACAATTTCTAGTAATGCACAGAGAATAGCAGTAATTGTAATAATGACTCGTCTGTAGCCATATTCAACTAAATTTTCTTCTACCATGGCATTTATTTAGCACTTTTTATATTGATATCTACTTCTACGTTCATCCCAGCGCGGATATGACTTAGCATTTCATCATTTTCATTAGTGAAGTTGATTTTAACAGGTACACGTTGCACGGTTTTAACAAAGTTTCCAGAAGCATTATCTGGAGGGAGTAATGCAAATTTAGCACCTGTAGCAGGAGATATTGAGTTTACAATTCCTTCAAATTTGTGTTTAGGAAAAGCATCTACTTTAATGATTACAGGTTGTCCTTCTCTAACAAATTCCATTTGAGTCTCTTTGAAATTAGCGACAACCCAAATATTATTTTTCTGCACAGTATTAAACAAACTTTGACCTGGTTGGATTAATTGCCCTATTTGTAAATTTACTTTAGAAATTTGTCCATCTTCTTTCGCTTTAATAGTAGTATAAGACAAATATAATTTAGCATTATCCAAGTTAGCTTTTGCTTGTTCTACAGCAGCTTTAGCTACATCGATTTGAGAAAGAGAAGCAGTAGATTGAGATTTGCTAATATTAACTTGTTGAGCGACAGCGCTAGCTTGTTTTTCAGCAGCTTTGTATTGTTCTTGTAAAACTTGTAATTGCTTTTCGGCTGTTTCTTTAGCCGCTACAGCTTGCTCGTATTGTTGCTTGGTAATAGATTGATTAGCAAATAGTTTTTCGTAGCGCTCATAGTCATTTTTAGCTCTCCATAACTGCACTTTAGCGGTTTCGATATTAGCTTTAGCAGTTGCTACATTTGCTATTGCTGTACTAGCACCAGCTTGTGAAGAGGCAACTGTAGATTCACTAGTGTTTTTTCCAGCTTCAGCTACTTTTAGTTGACTAAGAGAGGCATCGTAGGCTGCCTGAGCTTGTTGTACTTTTATTTGATATTCAGCATCATCTAATTGTAATAATACATCTCCTTTTTTTACTACTTGATTATCGAGAACTAAAATTTCTTTGATATAACCAGGTATTTTTGATACAACAGGTGTTATTTTTGATTCTACTTGTGCATCATCTGTATTTTCATGTGATAATGAGTGAACGTATTTATATATTCCATATCCTCCACCAAGAATGATAATTGCAGCTAGTGCAATAATAAATTTCTTGTTTAAAGGTTTTTTTTGAGCTTTATCGTTTGTTTCCATTTCTATTCTAATTCAATTTTATCCAATAATTTACCTGTTTTATAAGCGTATTGATAGAGAGCTATTGTCTCATCAGCTTCACCTATCATATTGTTGATTTGTGCTTGTAGCTGCTGAACGTCAGCTTCCAATAATTGGTCAGTATCTGCTAAACCGTTATCATATTTATCTTTCGTAATACGGTAGTTCTCATTAGCTTGTTCTAATGCTTGTAAGAGTACTTTATTCTTTTTTAATGCCAGTTCATAGGCATTATAAGCTTCTTTTACTTCTAGTTTTGCATTATCTTCTACAAGTTGTAATTGATAATCGGCTTCTATTTTTCTAGCCTTAGCAATATTTACTTCTGTTCTGTTTTTGAAAATAGAAGTAATATCATATTTAAGTCCTACGCCAATATTAGTAGCATTGGTGATGTCGATGACTTTATCCAACTGTAAAGCTGCATACCCACCAGTTATTGCAAGTGAAGGATAATAACCAGAACGAGCTACTCGAATAGCAGTTTGTGCTAACTCATTGTGTTTTTGTGCAGCCAGTAGGTCTTTTCTTTCTTGATATTCGCCATTTTGATTTGGAAGGACATCTATGTTTTTTGCTTCTTCTATATCAAATAATTCTTCAGTAGGTAAGTCAAGTAAAGTGTTCAGACGCATACTCAAGTTCTTAAAAGCCGTGATTGTCTCTTGTAATGAAAGCTCTACATTAGATTCTTGTAATTGTGCTCTTAAATAATCATTACGAGCAATAATACCATTGTCTAGGAAGTTTTTAAAATCTTCTACACGTTGGTGTGCTCTTTTGCCATTTTCTTTTAACAGATCGATAGATTGTTGTGTTTTATACAAAGCGAAGTATAAATTGATCACTTGCCAAACAACGTTTTCAGTAGTGGACTCTTCAGAAATTTCTGCTAATTCATAAGCTTGCTGGCTTTGCTTTACAATATTTCTAATCTTAAAACCACTGAATAGAGGAATTGAAGCATTGGCTTGCCCAATCAGTAAGTGCTCAGGTTTTATAGCAGAATTGCCATTAGTAGATTCTGCATTTCCAGTAGGAATAGGAACTTTTAATTTTACATCTGTTCCTTCAAATAAATGCATGTATTGACCAGAAACTTCTAAAGACGGATAGCGTAAGTTATTTGCACTATTTATGCCTAATTTAGAGGCTTTTGTAGCTGAGTTTGCCTTTTTTATTTCTTTGCCATTTTTAAGACTTAGCGCAATAGCTTGATTAATTGTCAGGCTATTTTTAATTGGTTCTTGCGCAAAGACACTGCAAACAAATAATGAAGCAAGTAAAATATAATTATTTTTGCTCATTGTACATTAAAATTGCTTTAAGTGAGTTTATTAAGTGAGGATATATATGTTGTTTGACATGCAAACTATATTCTTCGTGATTTTCTGTATTCCAATATCCAGAGAACAATCGTTCATTGTGTACTAAGTAGCTCATGCACCCAATAGTTATGACAACTAGTATATCTGCATCTGGTTTTGCTTTAAATATTCCCTGTTCATATCCTTCCTCTGTCAATTGTGTAATCATTTTCATGATATCGCGTTTTAACAAGAAGATGTTTTCAAATATCTCTGGATCAATACTACCCTTTGAAAGTTGTCGAATCATAATGATATGGAAACCAGCATTCTTTAGTAATATGTCAAATAAGTCATTTAGAAAAAGTATCATTTTCTCCATTGGATTGATATCATCTTTTTCATTAAGTGCTGCAAGTTTCTCACGCATTCTTTGTAAGCGAATTTCAAATAATGCAGTAATCATTTGATTTTTTGAACCAAAATAATAGTTAATCATTGCAACATTAATACCAGCTGCTTTTGAAATATCCCTAATACTAGTACCATCAATTCCTTTGTCTGAGAATAGCTCTTCTGCGATCAAAAGAATTTCTTTTTGCTTGTCATTAAGTACCATTAGAACAATTATCTAAAAATTAAGAGTACAAAATTAAACAAACGTTTAATTAAATATTGCGTTATTCTTATTTTTTTGCTGTTAAATTTATATTAACTCATATTATTGTGGGTTTTGTAGTGTTTAATGTAATTCTAACTTTTTGATTTAGTTTTATTTAATCGAGATGAGATTGCTAATTAGAAGAAATTCGGTGGAAATTATTACTATTCTTTATAGATAGGGAAAAAGTAATTTATTATTAACCATACTGCTTTTAAAGAGATAGAAAAAGAGGAGAAGAACAAAATTGTACCTTGTACTAATAGTAATACTTAAATTGAAAGTTAAAATTTTTATTGAAAAATAAGTGTTTATTTTAAAAGATAAATTATAATCGAAAAATGAATAGAATGAATATTAATCTTTTGCTAATTATGTACTTATCTTGATGAATTGATTGTAAATATTTAGTTTTAATTCAAAATAAAATATTCGAAATTCAATCTTTTGTGCTTTTTTTTTGTCGCAATCTGTATATATGTGATTTAAATACGAATAAATGGTTAATAATATCAAATATTTAACTATTTTTGTATTTGTATGTAAAAGAATAGTTTAATCGCGTTTACAAATAAGTTATGAGAAAATTGTATTTAGGTATAATTGGTGCTTTATTAAGTATAGGTTCTGTATCTGCTCAGAAAATAGAAGGAAGAGTATTTGATAAAGATACAAATTCACCAATTGTAGAAGGGGAAGTTACTTTCTATAATGTTGATGGAGGCCGAATTGCTACAGTATACACACAAAAAGATGGTGGATATAGTTTCGAGCCTGCTGATCTGAGTAATGTACATAAGGTTGTAGGTTCAGCTAATGATTATAATAAAGCTGAGGTGTTAGTTAATCAAATGGATTTAGGAATTATTGCAAACTTTGGTTTAATACATTCTAAAAATAAAACTAAGAGCTACACTTTAAAGGAAAATGGTGAAACAAAATTAGTTTCAAGTAATAAGGAAAGTAATTTGCCTTTCTTTTATTATGATTTTAATAGTTCTTATTTGACTGATAGTAATAAGCGTGTAGTAGATGAGATTGTTAATTTTATGCATGCTAATCCAGAAGCTAAAGTGAGAGTACACGTTTATTTTGATAGTAGAGGAAATGCTAAATATGATGAATGGCTTGCAGAAAGAAGAGCAAATAGAGTAGTAGAATATTTGGTTATGAAAGGTATTGCTCCAAGTCGTCTAATGAAATGGGTAGAAACTGTAAACAGTAATGTACCTCCTAGAGCAGGAAGTTATGCTCAAAGTCCGGGCGGAGAATCTCGCAGATGTGACTTTGATTTAATTTAAAAAAGTATTGAACTTCTGAAATATTTATCTGATCCCTATACAACATTTTGTATAGGGATTTTTTATTTTTAATTGTAGCTGTAATTCTTCAGTTTTGTAGTATTTTTGGCTCTTAATAACAACACACACATTATGAAATTAAAGTATCAAGGAAAGACTAAGGATGTCTATAGTCTTTCTGATTATCAAGTTCTTTTAAAGTTTAAAGATGATGTTACTGGTGAAAATGGAGTATTTGACCCAGGAGCTAATACCGTTGGATTGACAATAGAAGGTGCTGGTAAAAGTGGTCTTAAAATGACGAAGTACTTCTTTGAAGTGCTAGCAGAAAAAGGAATTCCTTCTCATTATGTATCAGCAGATTTAGAAGATGTATCTATGGTCGTTCGTGAAGCTACTCCATTTGGTAAAGGCTTAGAAGTTATTTGTCGCTATAAAGCTGTTGGTAGTTTCTTTAGACGATACGCAGCTTATGTAACAGAAGGACAAGATCTTGACAGTTATGTAGAAGTAACAATCAAGGATGATGAAAGAGGAGATCCAATTATCACAGATGATGCATTAGCAATGCTAGGAATTCTTACAAAAGAAGAATACAAAATATTAAAAGAACTTACTCAAACGATTTGCGCTATTATTAAAGAAGAGTTAGCTAAGAAAGGCTTAACACTTTACGATATCAAATTAGAGTTTGGTCGTGACAAAGAGACGAATCAAATTATCTTAATAGATGAAATTTCTGGAGGAAATATGCGTGTTTATAAAGATGGTACTTATATAACCCCATTAGAATTAGAAAAAGAGTTCTTAAAATAATAGCTAAAGTTTTTAGCAATAAAAGATACCTCAAAGCAACTGTTTTGAGGTATTTTTGTTTTTATAAGTAAGGATAATTATGATACAACAAGGAATGAAAATTATAGGATTGTCAGTCGTAACTAATAATGTTGATGGAAATGGGATGCATGACATAGGTAATTTGTGGAAGGAATTTTATGAAAAGGGAATAATGCAGTTAATTAATAATAGAGTGAATGATAAGGTGTATAGTATCTACACAGATTATGAGAGTGATTATAGAGGAGATTATACAACGATTATAGGGGTTGAGGTAGATTCTTTAATGAATATACCAGAAGGAATGGTAGCACGAAGTTTTGAAGGTGGTGAGTTCTTGAAATTCCAGGCAATAGGAGAATTACCACAAGCAGTAGGAGCAAAATGGCAAGAGATTTGGCAAAAAAATGAGGAGTTAAATAGAGCCTACACGTACGACTACGAAGTATATGGAGAGTTAGAAAATGGCGTAGCTATTTATATCGCTCAAAAGTAAAAAGAAACGCCACAGGTTTTTGTATAAAAAAATCTGTGGCGTTTCTTTTATTTCATCCATTCTTCTACCTTATTGCAGATATTTTGCACCTCGTTTAAGAATAGAGAAGTATGGTATCCATCTGCTATGGCATGATTGACGTAGATGGATAATGGTATCTTTACCATTTTGTTTTCTTCATAGAATTTTCCAAATCGAATGATGGGATTTAAAAAATCATTATCCACTGTGGTATCTTGACTAATACTTTCAAAAGAAATCCAAGGCACACATGATATAGGTATAAAGTTTGGGGGTTGATGTTCTCTTATTTTTATCCCTTTTACATCCTTATACTTCTTAATGTCATTATTTATTACTTGATGAAACACTTCAAAATCTTCATGATATTCACTCCATAAATCAGAAAAAGTCTGATCATCTTTGTGAAATATTGTAAATGAAGGCTGCATGAAATTCCACTGACCTAGCTGACCTTTATAAAAGACAGTTCTAAAAGCTTCACTGCTATTAATCGCCTTCATTATCACATAGATAAAAGTAGGGTAGAATTTATATCCTTTCTCTTTATATCGGCTATGTAATTCTGTAATATCTATTTTTATACTTACAGTATATTTTGTTTTTAAAAAATTGCGATAGTATTCAAAATAGGGCTTTCTATGCCATGTATCTATATCTATAGGCGTAAAAATAGCTTTAGGTTGCATGAAGTTTTATTTTTTTACATAAAAAGGAGATGATTGTTCATAGAAGAATTCGCTGAAATTTCCTCCTTTTTCAAGTTTAATAATATCAATGACTTCACTATTGTCATGTAAAAATGGTTTACAAATGTCGGAAGTTAAGCTAGCTAATGGTCTGAAATTAGTACATCCTTCTATTGGTTCGATAGCAATAATGTAATGTGGTGCTGAATCTACTTTTTCATTAAAAGTCCTTCCAAGGTAGGCAGATGCAACTTCATTTTCTTGACTATATGCGTTGATGAGCTCTTGTAATAATTCTTCAGGTGTTTCTTGAGGTTCACCGATTAGAGCATTCATCTTAGTATGCAAAATTGGGCTGTGATTTGGCTTAAATATAGTACCATTTAGCATTTCTGAAATTTCCATTGGAATAAGTTCCTTATAAACCTTGGAAAATGGATTAACGATAATACTATTCCCTATTGTCATTTCGAAAAAAGCACTACCGGGAACTTTAATATAATCTATTTCCTCTGTTATTGCTCCTCCATCATAAATACGATCTGGAGCAGTAAAGACAGGAATAACTCCATTCGCAAAAGTTATAATAGGAATATTAGGATCGATACCATTAGTAAGGTTAGAAGTATTCGTTCCACTTTCCACTAATAGATAAAGATTATCTGCTAATATACGTTCATAAAAAACAGCTCTATACTCTGGTTTATTTCCAGCTTCCTCAATGATTTTAGCTAAAGGGAGGTTGCGATTAATTTTTACAGACTGTTTTTTGTTACGATTGTAAAATGACATTTTCTTTTCAAATTGATTTTAATCAAAATTACAGTTTTTACTGATAATCCTACTTTTAATTTATTTCTTTTTTTGCTTTATATATTGGTTGTCTATGTCTGTCAGTTGATAAAGTTTTATATTTTATTTTCAGATAAGAGTGAATAAAGTATTTTAAAAACTGTAACTTTGCCTTGTTATTCAGTGTTCTAGCTGATGTTTTTTACAAAAAATACACAAATCAAAGTCCGTATTTTTCTTCTAAATTAACTGTAAAAAAGTCAATTTACAATCCCCTTTTTTTCAAATTTTCAAGAATTTAATTCAGGTTTAATCCCAGTGTTGTTCGGGGACGGTTGCAGTCTTGTTCGGGAATACCCCTGTTTTTGCAATGTATAGCTGAGTAATTCTCGAACCCTTCTCGAACAAAGTCCCTC
>NZ_BAEX01000054.1 GCF_000246945.1 Myroides injenensis M09-0166 | reverse complement strand
ACCTAGTATACTCTCCTATTTTTTTATTTCTTCTATTGTCATTCGATCAGGACGTTCTTCAATCTTTTTATAAGCATCAACAATTTTCTTAACAAGTTTATGTCTTACAATGTCTTTATCGTCCAAATAAAGCAATCCAATTCCTTCAACATCTTTTAGAATATAAAGAGCTTCTTTTAAGCCAGAAGACACTTTGCGTGGTAAATCTATTTGTCCAGGATCACCAGTTATAATAAACTTAGCACTTTTTCCCATACGAGTCAGAAACATTTTCATTTGTGAATGAGTAGTATTCTGAGCTTCATCAAGAATAACGAAAGCATTGTCTAATGTGCGCCCTCTCATAAATGCTAGTGGAGCAATTTGAATTACACCTTTAAGAAGATAATCTTCCAATGTTTGTGGAGGAATCATATCTCTTAATGCATCATATAAGGGTTGCATATAGGGATCTAACTTTTCTTTCATATCACCAGGTAAGAAGCCTAAATTCTCACCAGCCTCTACAGCTGGTCTAGTCAAAATAATACGCTTTACTTCCTTATTTTTTAAAGCACGTACTGCTAAAGCTACTCCTGTGTAAGTTTTGCCCGTTCCAGCAGGTCCGATTGCGAATACCATGTCATTTTTTTCAACAAACTTCACAAGTTTTTGTTGATTAGGTGTAATGGCTTTAATTAATTTACCAGATACACCATGCACTAATATTTCGTCGGAAGGATTCATGAATTGTGGTCCAGAATCCATAACTATACGTTCAATGACATTCTCATCAATTTTGTTATAACGGACAAAATATTTAATAAGTCTGTCAAACCTTTTTTCAAATTCATCTAAGATTTCATTTTCACCAAATATCTTTATAATTCCACCACGAGCAACTATTTTAATTTTTGGATATAACTTTTTAAGTAAGTCTAAATGAATGTCTTGCGGTCCCCAAAAATCTTTAGGACTGAAATCTGTTAGTTCAATTATTCTTTCGTTCAATACGTATGGGAGTTAATTAAAAAAAATACTCTAATTTTGTATCTCAAATCTACTATAAAAATTCCATTCTTCTAAAAAATATACTGAAAATTTACAATGCAAAGGATTATTACATTAACCACAGATTTTGGATATAAAGATTACTACGTAGGTGCTCTGAAAGGTAAGATTTATTCTAATATTCAAGATTGTAACATAGTCGATATTTCGCACGATGTGACTAATTACAATATTGAAGAGGCAGGTTTTATTATTGCCTCTGCATATAGTAATTTTCCAAAAGGTACAATTCATATTATTGCCGTAGATTCATCAGTTAATGAATTAAATCCAGCTATCTGTGTCAAATATGACAATCATTATTTTGTGACATCCGATAATGGTATTCTTACTTATCTATTAGCAGGTGAAGGTTTACAAGAAGCTATTTATATACATTATGATGGTAGTATGAGATCAAATGATTTATTTGTTTATTGTGCGTATCAATTATTTGAAGGAAGAAAACTAAAAAATATGGGTACCAAAGCGACTCAGTTAGTAAAACTGAATCGTCTGGGTGATGCATTAAGTATTGAAGAGAATAGAATTACAGGGAAAGTTATTTATGAGGATTCTTATGGGAATTTAATAACAAATGTGACAAGAGAGGTGTTTGAGAGTACTAGAGCAACGAGAAATTTTGTAATTTTAGTTAAGAATTATAGAGTAACTCGTATTAATCGTTTCTTTGCAGATTTTAAAACCACTGATAGCCTTTCTCTAAAAGATAGAGCAGGGGATTTTATTGCTGTGTTTAATGATTTAGATTTGTTAGTATTGACTCTATTGTATTCTAAACCAAATAATCCTGGAGGTACACCTCGTACTTTAATGAATATACAAGTGAATGATAATATCAATATAGAGTTTGACGTTCTAATAGAATAAATAATCTATAATGTTTGTAAGAATTGTAAAGCTCACTTTGCAAGAAAAGTGTATTGAAGAGTTTAAATCTTATTTCGATAAGGTAAAAAATATAGTACGTAATCAACCAGGTTGCAGTAATCTAGAATTATATCAGGATAGAAGTAATCCTTGTATCTTCTTTACTTACAGTTATTGGGAAGAGGAAAGTGATTTAGAACAGTATAGAACTTCTGAAGTATTTGGAAAGATTTGGCCAGAGTTAAAAGCTTTTTTTAGTGAAAGGGCTGAGGCTTGGAGTGTAGATAAACTAGAAACATTGAAATAAAAGATTATATATGAAAGCTATATGTTTGCGTGAAATACGTTCTTTTTTAAGTTCTATTATAGGTTATTTAGTTATTTCTGTGTTTTTATTAATTAGTGGTTTATTATTGTGGTTTATTGATGGTAATTATAATATTCTACAAAGTGGCTTTGCTGATTTATCTCCTTTTTTCTTTATTGCACCTTGGGTTTTAATCTTTTTAATACCTGCAGTGACAATGAGAAGTTTCTCTGAAGAGATAAGACAAGGTACAATAGAATTACTGCTTACCAAGCCCATTTCTATATGGGAGATTGTTTTAGGTAAGTTTTTTGGGGTATTAATTTTAGTCTTAATAGCTATAATGCCTACATTGGTGTACGTTTATATTATTACTGATTATATAGCGCCAGGGCAAACTTTTGATATGGGGGCGATTATAGGATCTTATTTTGGGTTGGTGTTTCTAGCTTCCTCTTATAGTGCAATAGGTATTTTCACTTCTTCTATAACTGAAAGCCAAATCGTATCATTTATCTTGGGTGTTGTTTTATGTGTATTTTTTTCTATTGGAATTGAATATCTAGCAGTGTATTTACAATCAAGTTTTATTGAGAAATTAGGTGTACAATACCATTTTAAAAGTATATCTAGAGGAGTTATAGATACGCGCGACTTGATCTATTTTCTAACGATTACTATTGCCTTTTTAAGTTTGGCAGTGTATAAAATTAAAATGCTGAGAAAATAATGAAAAAATCAAAAGCGAAAAACCTGAAGTCACTATTGAAATGCGTTGCTTTTCTAGTAATAATAAATGTAATAGGAATTAGTTTTTACTACAGATTCGATTTAACGCAAGATAAGCGATATACTTTATCACATACAACTGAAGAAATATTAGATAATATAACTGAACAAGTTGTTATTGATGTATTCTTAGATGGTAAATTTCCTCAAGGATTTAAACGTTTGCAGACTGAAACAAGAGAACTATTAGAAGAGTTTTCGATTAGAAATCCCTTAGTGAAATTTCAATTTATTAATCCTGCAGAAGAGAGTGGAACAGAAGAGGATTTATTAAATTTTGGACTACGACCAATGTCACTTACAATGACCGAGAAAGGTGGGCAAACTCAGTTGGCTATTTTTCCTTGGGCAATTGTATCAAAAGGGGAGGCAGCTACTAAAGTACAGTTGCTAAAGAATATGATGGGAGCAAATACAGAAGAGAAAGTTCTTACTTCTGTACAGCATTTGGAATACGTTTTTGCAGATGCTTTATATAAATTAAATTTAGATAAAAAAAATAAGATAGCTGTATTAAAAGGTAATGGTGAGTTAGATGATATCTATATGGCAGATTTTTTAATGTCATTGCGAGAGAGTTATCACATCGCACCATTTACATTAGATTCTGTAGCTAATAACCCTGTTGAGACTTTAAAAAAGCTGCAGGAGTATGACTTAGCAATAATTGCTAAACCTACAAAGGAATTTACAGGAGATCAAATTGAAACATTGGATCAATTTGTAATGAATGGAGGGAAGACATTATGGCTTTTAGATCAAGTTCAAGCCGATTTTGATAGCCTAAGAACAAATCAATCAATGTTAGTTTTTCCTAAAGATCAAAGCTTAGGTGAGTTGTTATTTAAATATGGAGTGCGTATTAATCCTGTTTTGGTTAAAGATGAGATTGCAACTCCAATTAAATTAGCAATAGGACGACAAGGAAGTGAAACACAATATGGTGAATTTATGTGGAAGTTTGCTCCATTTGTATATCCAAATAGTGAACATCCTATTGTTAAAAATATTGAAGGTTTAAAACTAGATTTTGTTTCTCCAATAGATACAATCAAGAATAATATCTCAAAAACAATCTTATTAGAATCCTCTAAGTATTCTAATTTAGTAGGTACACCTAATGAAATAAGTTTAGCAGTAATTAATGAAGAAACTACACCAGAAATGTATGAAGGAAAGGGTAATTACATTCTTGGTGTTTTATTAGAAGGCGAATTTACTTCGGTTTTTAAGAATAGAGTACTACCTTTTGCTTTTAAAGATGCAATCTATGAAAGTAAACCTACTAAAATGATTATTGTATCTGATGGTGATATAATAAAGAATCAGTTAGATAATAGAGGTGTTCCTCTAGAGTTAGGATATGATAAATGGATGAATAAGTTATATGGTAATAAGGAGTTTTTACTTAATTCAGTGAACTATTTATTAGACTATTCAGGTCTTATAAATTTAAGAACTAAGGAAGTAAAAATACCTATGTTAGACAAAGTTCGTGTTTCTGAAAAATATAGTGCAATTCAAATTATAGCTTTAGTAGTTCCTATTCTGTTAGTTATTGTTTTAGGAGTTTTGTTTTTTTTCATAGGAAAACGTTTTTTTGTTAAAAAGTAGCGTGAAATCGCTTTTATTATTGATAATAATCCGATATATTTGTAGCTGTAAAAGCACTTTTACGTATAAAATAATTGTAATATGAAGTTTATAGTATCGAGTTCCTACTTATTAAAACAACTGCAAGTTTTAGGTAGTGTAATCAATAGTAGTAATACCTTACACATTTTAGACAACTTTTTGTTCGAATTAGACAATAATAGTCTTAAGGTGTCTGCTTCAGATTTAGAGACAACTATGTCTGCTACTTTAGAAATTGAGTCAACAAGTCAAGGGAGCATAGCTGTACCAGCTAAGTTGTTATTAGAGACCCTAAAAACGTTTCCTGAACAACCATTGACTTTCTCAGTGAAGGAAAACAATACAATTGAAATAAGTTCAGACGTTGGTAAATATGTTTTAGCTTATGCTCAAGGAGATGAGTTTCCAAAAGCAGAATCATTGGAGGATCCTTCAAAAACTGAAGTTCCAGCAGGAGTTTTAGCAACAGCAATTAGTAAAACTATTTTTGCAGCAGGTAATGATGATCTAAGACCAGTAATGTCGGGAGTGTTTTTTCAGTTTTCGCCATCAGGTTTGATTTTTGTTGCTACTGATGCTCACAAATTAGTTAAATATTCAAGAACAGATATCACTTCTTCTAGTGAAGCTAGTTTCATTATGCCTAAAAAACCATTAAATATTTTAAAGAATATTTTAATGGCTTCTGGAGCTGATGTAACAATAGAATTTAATGAGTCTAATGCACAGTTTTATTTTGATAACTATTCATTGACTTGTCGTTTGATAGATGGTAAATATCCAAACTATGAAGCTGTAATTCCAAAGGAAAATCCAAATAAATTATTAATCAATAGAGTACAGTTTTTAAGTTCAGTACGTCGTGTATCTATTTATGCGAATAAAACTACACATCAAATTCGTTTGAAAGTTGCAGGTACTGAATTAAATATCTCTGCAGAAGATATAGATTACTCAAACAAAGCAGATGAAAGATTGACTTGTGATTATCAAGGAGATGATATGCAAATTGGTTTTAATTCTCGTTTCTTATTAGAGATGTTGAATAATTTACAATCTGATGAAATTTTGCTTGAAATGTCTTTACCTAATAGGGCAGGTATTTTAACTCCTGTAGATGGATTAGAAGATGGAGAGGCTGTAACAATGTTAGTTATGCCAGTTATGCTTAATAGCTAATAAATAAAAATATAGATATATATAAAAGTCATCCTATAAGTAGGATGACTTTTTTTTGAATTATCATTTTCATATTTTTACGAAAGCAAATTATAAAAATTGAATGAAAAAAGTTTTAATTACAGGAGGAGCAGGTTTTATAGGATCGCATGTAGTTAGGCATTTTGTTAAGTCATATCCTGATTATCGCATTTATAACTTAGATGTATTGAGTTATGCAGGTAATTTAAAGAACTTGAGTGATATTGAAGGGGCAGATAACTATTATTTTATAAAAGGAGATATTACTGATTTAGATTTTATAGAATGCTTATTTAAAGAGTATAAATTTGATTCTGTCATTCATTTAGCCGCTGAGTCTCACGTTGATCGCTCTATTGCTGATCCATTGCTATTTGTAAGAACAAATGTATTAGGTACTGTAAATTTGCTAGAATGTTCTAAAAGGCTGTGGGAGAAAAGTGATTACAATGGTAAGTTGTTCTATCATATTAGTACTGATGAGGTTTATGGAACACTAGGTGAACAAGGATTATTTACAGAAGAAACTTCTTACGCTCCAAATTCACCTTATTCTGCTTCTAAAGCAAGTTCAGACCATTTTGTTAGAGCATATGGAGAAACTTATGGATTACCTTATGTTATCAGTAATTGTTCTAACAATTATGGACCAAATCAATTTCCTGAGAAACTTATTCCTTTGTGTATTCACAATATTATAAATGATTTATCTCTTCCGATTTATGGGCAAGGACTAAATACGAGAGATTGGCTTTTTGTCTGCGATCACGCTAAGGCAATTGATATTATTTTTCACAAAGGGAAAATAAATGAAACTTATAATATCGGAGGTGTTAATGAATGGACCAATATTGATTTAGTTAGAGAACTTTGTAGACAGATGGATAATGTATTAGGTAGGGTAAAAGGTCACAGTGAACGACTAATTGAGTTTGTTACAGATAGGCAAGGGCATGATTTGCGTTATGCAATTGATGCTAGCAAAATTAAAGAAGAGTTAGGGTGGATACCTTCTGTTACTTTTGAAGAAGGCTTAAGTAAGACGATAGAATGGTATATGAATAACCAAGAGTGGCTGAAAGAGGTAACTGACGGTTCGTACAAAGATTATTACAATAAGCAATACTTAGCTAGATAATATATAATAATCTCCATAATGCTTTGGTATTATGGAGATTATTAATAAGAGTTTATTTTATAAGTTCTCTAATATATTCGTAATATTCACCTTTTAAGTTATTGATATTTTTAGATAAAGTATTCTTAGTAATCCATTTTTGATTCCATGCTATTTCTTCAAGGCATGCTATTTTAAGTCCAGTTCTTTTTTCTACTGTTTTTACAAATTCTGTTGCTTCTACTAGTGATTCATGAGTGCCGGTGTCTAGCCATGCAAAACCTCTTCCAAGAGTTTGCACAGATAATCTTTTTTCTTCTAAATAGATGTTGTTTAGGGAAGTGATTTCAAGTTCACCTCTATTAGAAGGTGTTAGTAGTTTTGTGAATTCAGATGCATCTTTTGGAAAAAAATATAGACCTACGACGGCAAAGTGAGATTTTGGTGTTTGAGGTTTTTCTTCAATACTAATGGCTTGTCCATTATTATCAAATTCTACGACACCATATCTCTCTGGATCTTTTACTGTATAACCAAACACAACCGCTTGTTGCTTATTTTGAGCTAGGTCTATTGCATTAATAAGTTTTTGCTGGAGTCCATTGCCGTAAAAGATATTATCTCCTAAAATAAGGCATACTTCTTCCTTATTTATAAAAGATTCTCCTATTAGTAGCGCTTGTGCAATTCCTTCAGGTTTTTCTTGTTCCGCATATTCAAGGCTTATTCCTAGATTGCTACCATCGCTTAATAATTTTTGAAAATTAGGTAAATCATGAGGAGTAGATATGATTAATATTTCTTTAATCCCAGCTAACATTAAAATTGATAAGGGATAATAAATCATTGGTTTATCATACACAGGAAGTAATTGTTTAGATATCGCTAATGTTAATGGATGCAATCTAGTACCTGCACCTCCCGCTAATATAATTCCTTTCATAATTTTCCTTTATATATACAAAGGTATTGATTACAATGTTTAAAAAAACTTTTTATTACAGAGTCTTACATTTTTTAAGAGATATAATTCAATGGATAGATCACCTACATCATTAGTAAATGTTTAAGAATATATTTTTTTAAAGAAAAATAAAAGATTTTTTAAGTGGAATATTAGAAGATCGGTACCCTATTATAGTAGTATAATTAGTAGTACAGCATTTAAATAGATGTCGTTATACCGTGTAAAGCTTGCTTTTTTATTATTGTTATTAAAATATGTTAAAGAGATGTTGTATTGATTGTTAAATTATTTGATATGTATATTTTTATTTTGGTTGATGATTAGTTATTTATTACTTTGCAAATGTCCCTTGTTTGAAAGGAGTATTAAGAATGAATTTTTAATTATAAAACGAATAGCTATGAAAAGAGTTTTATTATTGGGAGCATTATTATTTTGTATGGGTATTAATGCTCAAAACCATAAAAACAGTCCCGAAAATGATTATGATCGAAGTGCAACAGAATTACTGAGTAAAAGTGATTATTATGGATTAACTTTTGAGCAAAGAAAAAAAATAATTAATAGAAAGAAAACTATTGGTAGAGAGTTTGCTGCGATAGGAAGAGATAGATCTTTATCTGGATGGGAAAAAGGAGAGAAGAAGAGGGAATTAGCACAAAGTTTTCGTAATGATATTTATGCAATTCTAGATAGTAATCAGAAGAAAAAATGGGATAGTTATGCTGAGTATAAATTCGAGGTTAATAATAAGAAAAATGATATCGAATATAAATTAGATGTACTAGAATTAGAATATGAAAAAGATATCAAGACTATAGAAAGACAATATCGAAATGATGAGTACACTATGAAATTAAAAAAGAAAGAGCGTAAAGCAGAATACAAAGCAAAAAAAGAAGAACTGAAAAAACAAAAAGACCAATTGTAGTTTAATATAAAAAGTGGGGTATTTCAAGAATTGAAATACCCCACTTTTTTATTGTGTAAATTTGAACTTGCTTGATAATAAAATTAATTGATTATAAATCTAAGCGGAATGTCTTACGCTCCTTATGAATAGTAGGGTTAAGACTTTTCCATAATTGTTGGATTTTATTATTTTCTACTAATAATGGGTTTGTTTCGATATAATTAATCTTATGCTTTGTAAAGCATTCATAAATTTCTTTAAAGATAATAGCTGTTACTCCTTTACTTCTGTATTCTGGATCTACTCCAATAAGATAGTATTCTGCGTGATTATTATTTTTTAAGGCTTTCAACAGGTGAATAAAACCAAAAGGGAATAGCTTGCCTTTTGTTTTTTGAAACGCTCTAGAGAAGGAAGGCATTGTAATTGCAAATGCTATCATTTTATTATCCTTATCCATTACGCAAGAAATAAAATCAGGGTGAATGAACTTAAGGTATTTCTTTTTGTAATGTTCTATTTGAAAATCTTCTATAGGTACAAAACTTTGTAAATCAGCGTAGGTTTTATTTAGAAGAGCAAACATTTCATTTACATAAGGCATAAGCTCTTTTATGGATTTAAATTCAAGAGCTTTTACTTGATAACGTTCTTCTACCAACTTAGACATTTTGTTGATTTTCTCTTCGTTATATGCTGACATATCAATTTGATATTCTATCCATTCTGCTTCTGGTTTAAACCCCAGTGCTTCTAAATGTTGTGGATAATAGGAATAATTATACAGACCAATCATTGTTGCAATCTGATCAAATCCTTTGGTTAACATTCCTGCTTTATCCATATTAGAGAATCCCATTGGTCCTTCAATGTATTTCATTTTATTCTCTTGCGCATATTGTTTTACTGCGTCTAATAGCGCCTTAGTAACTTCTAAGTCGTCAATCATATCTAACCACCCAAAGCGCACTTTTGGTTTACCCAAATCATTTACTTCAGTCCAGTTTATACAGCAAGCTACACGACCTACAAGTTTGTTATTTTTATAAGCAAGAAAAAATCGAACATCAACTGTTTTAAAAATATCATTCTTTGGATTAAAGCTTTTTACCTCTTCCTTTATAATAGAAGGTACCCAATAAGGATTGTCTTTATAAATAGAGAATGGGAATTCTACAAAATCAATGATTTCTTTTTTATTTTTAGCTTCTTTAATTTGTATCATAGGTCATTTTTGTATTTTCTTCATTACAAAGATAAAAAATTGTAAGTAAGGTGGTATTTTGTTATGAAATCCTTTTTACTGTAATAATCTCGTTGTATTTCTGTAACCTTCTATTCATTCGAACAGAAAACGCTTCTTCGTTAAAAAGAGCTGCGTAATTCTTATTTCTATCTTCTTCATTGGTATTAAGTACAATAGTGTTGAATAAAATAAATCCATTTACGTTTAATAGCTTCTTTAGATGATTGACAAAATAGTCTTCAAATAGAAAAGAAGGCATTTTAAAGTCTTGAAAAATATCAATGATGATTAAATCAAAATTATCCTGACAGCACAAAACATATTCGAAAGCATCCATCTGATAAATATCGTGATGTTCATTAAAGGCGTTTAACTTAAAATATTTCTCACCTATATATATTATAGTTGGATCTAGCTCTACACTTGTGATATGCCCTGTAAATTTAATATCAGTTCTAAGTATATTAATAATACTGCCGGCACCAAGTCCTAGAACTAATACTTTATCCATACTTTTTATTTTTTCGAACCCAATAAATTGCAATCCATTTTTTAATACTTTTTCTAGATTGCCGTAAGAGTAGTTGGTATGTTTTGTGTCTAGCTCTAATTTTCCTTTGTTCCAAATAACATCAAGACGTGTATTTACTTTTGAAGGAATTTTCTTTTCAGTAATAGGATAGATATAGCTCAGTGCTCTTTTTAACATAAAATTGTTGTGTGTTTACACAAAGATAACTTAAATAAAATAGTGCTCTACTTTTTATCACTTTTGTGTTTTGGCAAATTACTTAGGTTTGAATTGTCGGAAGCTCCCATCTTTATAAAAAATAATAATTTGTTCGACATCACTATCAGATAAATCATTTGCAATTCGGAAAGAATCTTGATTTTCTAATTGAGAAGCTTTACCTGTATTTTGATTTTCATCAGGAGTATTTTTGATAACATCACTTTCACTTTTTGTCTCATTTTGATTACTAAAAAGTGTAGGAGCTGAGTTCGAAATGGGAGATGTTTTTGGAGTCGATTGTATCGTGTAATTTTTATTTTCACTCTCCAAATAATGACCTTCACCTTTTAAAAGCCACTTCAAATTTAGCTCTGGAAAAGCTTCATCAACTTTCAAAATAAAGTCTAAACTAGGTTTGTTTCTACCAGATAGGAGGTGTGATAAACTAGACCTTTGCACGCCTATTTTATCTGCAAAAGCAGAGGCTGTATAGTCTAAATTCTCCAATAAAAACTCTAATCTGTTTACAAAATTATCCATAGCCTACTGTTTAGTGAAGTAATCAATTTTAAGTTATGTACTTGTTTACAAATGTAATAAAAATATTTAAATAGATGCTATATACAATTGTAAAATTGTAAATTATATTAAAGTTTTGGTATAAGTAGGTATGTATAACTATTTGGTATAAAGATAAGTATTATTTATTGTTTATTTCTGTAAAGCTTTTACTTTAAACATTAAGTAAAGTTTAGCTTTGTAAATTACATTTGTAAACAAGCGAGCAGTTTTCACTGTTTACAAATGTAAAAAATAACTTGTTTACATTTGTAATTCTTAAAGTAATACAATAATATGGACTATAATTCAATATTAAATTCTTACACTTACCAAGGTGTAAGTGATAGATATATAAACAATGATTCAATAGCTGATTTTTTAGACAACTTAAACCTTTACTTTAAGGTTAGTGTTGTTGGAAAGTCTGTCGAAAATCTAGATATAAAAACTGTAAGTTGGGGTGTTGGTTCTACTAAAGTTTTTATGTGGTCTCAGATGCATGGTAATGAATCTACGACTACAAAAGCTGTAGTAGATTTTTTAAATCTCTTAAATACTTGTCGTGAAGAATGGGTTAAAGAATGGCACTCTTATTTTACCTTTTTAATAGTACCTATTTTGAATCCAGATGGTGCAAAATATTATACTAGAGTAAATGCAAATCAAGTTGATTTAAATAGAGATTCAATTGCTTTAACTCAACCTGAAAGTAAAATTTTGCGTAATATTTTTGATGACTTTAAACCGGAATACGCCTTTAATTTACATGATCAGCGTACAATATTTGGCGTAGAAGACTTTGAATTACCAGCTACTATTTCTTTTTTAGCTCCTTCCTATAATGAAGAAAGGGAAGTTAATGTAAATAGAGAAGAGGCTATGAAATTGATTGCAGCGATTAATAATGAATTACAATTAGTGATTCCTAATCAAGTTGGACGTTTTGACGATAGCTTTAATATTAATTGTATAGGTGATTACTTTCAATCTAGAGGAGCTGTAACTATTCTATTTGAGGCGGGACATTATCAAGGGGATTACAAAAGAGATGAAACTAGAAAAATTGTCTTTAGAAGTTTGTTAACGGTCTTAAAGTCTATAAAAGAGCAAAGTTTTTCACACTATAATGTCGACAACTATTTTAGTATTCCAAATAATGCGAAAAGTTTTAATGATGTGGCTCTTTTACATGTATTTATGCCAGATCGAAGCGAAGAATTTATTGTTAATATTCAATATTTGGAGCAATTAAAAGGAAAAAAAGTTAATTTTAGTCCTATAATTGTTGATATTAATAAAAAACAAAGTAAATTTGTACATCTTTCAATAAACAAAGAGTTTTTGTTTAAAAAATGTTGGAAGGATAAAGATGAAGTATTAGATAGAAATCTGGAGGATATCGTAGAAATAACAGCGGAAGAAATAGATTTTTTATTAAAAAAATAATAAAATTTACGATATATTAAAGAAATAAGGTTTTTATTTAGTATTATTGTACTGAATTATAGATTTAGAATAAGATAAATAATTGATTTATGAGTAAATTTCGTTTAGATGAAATCGATCACCAAATCTTAGATATGTTGATTGATAATACGAGAGTTCCTTTCACAGATATAGCAAAAAAATTACTGATTTCTGCTGGGACTGTGCACGTGCGCGTGAAAAAAATGGAAGATGCAGGAATTATTCAAGGTTCATCATTAACTTTGGATTATGAAAAACTAGGATATGCATTTATTGCATATATCGGTATATTCCTACATAATACTTCTCAGACTAAATTCGTTTTAGAGAGAATTAATGAAATTCCTTTTGTGACTGTGGCTCACGTAACAACTGGTAAATTCAACGTGTTCTGCAAAATTAGAGCAAAAAATACACGTCATGCAAAAGAAGTAATTTATATGATTGATGATATCGAAGGAGTTTATAGAACAGAATCTATGATTTCTCTAGAAGAAAGTATCAATGATAAAAAACGCTTGATGCATACAATTTTTAAAGAATTATAATATTTTATAAGACTTATATCACAAAAGAAAACTGCCTAATGGCAGTTTTTTTTTATATTCGTATTTTTAGTGCATCTAAGAGAGTATTATGGATTCGTTATCACAGATTGTTTTAGGAGGTGCTATAGGGAATGCTGTAGCTGGAAAGAAAATTAAAAATAGAGCAGTTATATATGGGGCTATAGCTGGTACTATTCCTGATTTAGATATTCTTGCTACTTTTTTTACAGATAATCTTTCTGCTTTGGAATTTCATAGGGGTGTGACTCACTCTATTATATTTGCAATTCTAATGTCCTTTATACTAGGATATCTGGTGTATCTACTAGAAAAAAAGAATAATTTTACATTTGAAGAAGGCTATTGGTTAGTTTTTTGGGGATTGTTTACGCACTCTCTTTTAGATGTATTTACTACTTGGGGTACTAGGCTACTTTGGCCGTTCGATTACCCATTTGCTTTTAAGTCAATCTTTGTTATTGACCCTTTATATACAGTTCCTTTTCTTATTTTTCTTATTTATTCTATGCGCGAAAAGAAAGATATGAAAAAGAGAATGCGCTTAAATAATTGGGGGTTATTTATTAGTACTTCTTATTTAGCCATTACTTTATTGTTGAAGGCTGTTGCATTTTACCAGTTTTCAGATGCTTTGGATAAGGAAGGTATTAAATATTCGAGTTTGTCTGTAAAACCTACTGTAATGAATACTATCCTATGGAATGGTATAGTAGAGACTAATGACTCATTTCTTATTGGGGAGTATTCCTTTTTTGATCATTCTCCCATTACTTTTCGTGAATTTCCTAAAAATCATGACTTCCAACGTTATTTAGAAAATCACACTTTACTACTTAGACTAAAAAAAATATCTGAAGGTTATTATACTTTTACTGAAAAAGATGATAAGGTTTATTTCAATGATTTAAGGTTTGGGTTGTTAAAGGATGGTGATAATGAGGAGGATGTGCAATTTGCATTCAGTTATATGTTTTATATCGATGATAATGGAGAATTAAAAGTGGAGGAAGTGGAGAAGAAAAGAACGGAAGGCGTTAAGTTGTTAAAAAGATTGTGGAAGAGAATTCAAGGGGTTTAATTATTCAGATTTATTGTAATTGAAATAGAAGCCTTATATTTGAAACGCTAAAAAAAGAACTATGAAAATTTTAATATCACCAGCAAAGAGTTTAGATTATACTACACAGGTACCAACTAATATTACTACAAAACCAACATTTTTAAAGGAAGCAAAAGTTATTAACGAGGTTCTTAAATCTAAAACACCAATGGATTTAGAAGAACTTATGAAGATATCTAGTACACTTGCTGAATTAAACTGGAAACGAAATCAAGAACGTACTTTTACAGTAAAAGAAGGTGACAAAGCAGATTTTAGACAAGCTATTTTTGCTTTTAATGGGGATGTGTATACAGGGTTAGATGCTTATTCGTTAAAAGAGTCTCAATTTGATCCCTTACAAGAAAAAGTAAGAATTTTATCTGGATTATATGGAATGCTTAAGCCATTTGATGGTATAGAGCCATATCGATTAGAGATGGGTACCAAGATGAAGGTAGGGGTAGATAATAATTTATATGAGTTTTGGAAGCCTATTTTGGCTAATGCTCTAAATAAAGAGTTAAAACAAGGGGAGATGGTTGTTAATCTTGCAAGTAATGAATATTTTAGTGCAATAGATAAGAAACAATTAAAGGGAACATTGATTGTGCCTGAGTTTAAGGAATTGCGCGATGGTAAATTGAAGACAATTAGTTTTTATGCTAAAAAAGCAAGAGGGATGATGGTGCGATTTATATTAGATAATAATGTAGAGGATATTGATGGGTTAAAGAAATTTAATATAGATGGTTATGGATGGAGTGAGGGCGATTCTGAAGGCAATAATCTGGTGTTTACTAGATAAAGAAGATATTACTACCAAATATATTTATGGAAAGAACACACTACATTAGCTCTGATATTTTTACGATCGAGAAGCTAAATCAAATTTTGATAGAAGACCAAAAATTACAATTATCAGAGGAGGCGAGAGCAAACATTGTTAATTGTAGAGATTATTTAGATAAAAAGATGGAAAATCAGGCAGATCCTATTTATGGGATTAATACTGGTTTTGGTTCATTGTGTAATGTAAAAATAGACAATGAAAATTTATCAAAATTACAAGAGAATTTAATGAAATCTCATGCTTGTGGTACAGGTGAAATTGTACCAGAAGAAATAGTAAAAATCATGTTGTTACTGAAGGTGAAATCATTAAGCTACGGTAACTCTGGAGTTCAGTTAGAAACAGTTGAGCGACTAATTGATTTTTATAACAACGATATTATACCAGTGGTGTATGATCAAGGGTCCTTAGGAGCGTCAGGTGATTTATCGCCATTAGCTCATTTATCATTACCGTTGATAGGAGAAGGAGAAGTGTTTTATAATGGGTTTAGACAACCTGCGAGTAAAGTTTTAGAGCAGTTTGGATGGGAACCTATAACGCTTAAATCTAAAGAGGGGTTGGCGTTACTTAATGGTACTCAATTTATGAGTGCTTATGGATCATACGTTTTATTGAAATCTAAAAAGTTATCTTATTTAGCAGACGTCATTGGTGCTATTTCGCTTGAGGGATTTGATGGACGTATAGAGCCATTTAATGAGTTGATTCACTTTGTGAGACCTCATAAAGGGCAGATACATACAGCTCAGTTTTTTAATGAAATATTAGAAGGTTCTGAGTTGATTTCAAGAGCAAAAGAACATGTTCAAGATCCATATTCATTTAGATGTATTCCACAAGTACATGGTGCTTCAAAAGATGCTATTGATTATGTAGACCGCGTTTTTAAAACGGAAATAAACTCAGTAACTGACAATCCTAATATTTTTTATAAAGATGATTTGATTGTGTCAGGCGGTAATTTTCATGGTCAACCATTAGCATTAGCTTTAGACTTTCTAGGAATTGCTTTAGCAGAGCTAGGAAGTATTTCTGAGCGACGTACATATCAATTAATTTCTGGTTTGAGAGGATTACCTCCATTTTTAGTATCTGATCCTGGTATTAACTCAGGTTTTATGATTCCGCAATATACTGCTGCAAGTATAGTTAGTCAGAATAAACAGTTGGCTACTCCATCTAGTGTGGACAGCATTGTATCTAGTAATGGACAAGAAGATCATGTGAGTATGGGGGCTAATGGTGCTACTAAAGCATTGCGAATTGTAAATAATTTAGAACGTATACTTGCTATTGAATTGATGAATGCAACTCAGGCATTGGAATTCAGAAGACCAGCTAAATCGAGTGAGTTTATAGAGTCGTTTGTCTCTGCGTACAGAGATGAAGTGTCTTTTGTAGATGAGGATCGTATCTTACATTATGATATTGAGAAATCAATTGCTTTTTTAAATTCATTTCAGATTGACTTAGAAGATTAATTAGAGAAATATATATACAGAAGCCTCCTATTAAAGGGGGCTTTTTCTATTTTACACTATTTTGTTTTGATAGGATAAGTACTGTTTATCAATTGTTTTTCCGTAGTTCATCATATTTTTTTATAGAGTAAATGATTAAGTATAGATAATTGTAAAAATCTAGGATAAGTTTTTTCTTGTTTTTTCTTCTTAAAGTGATTTATTGAAGTGTAAGAATATTAATTATAACTGTATAGTTATGGCAGGATGAAACATGATTTTTGGCATATTTTTGGGGGATGAGTCCATAGTGAGTCCATGGTGAGTCCATAGTGACTCTATTAAAAGAAGGGAAATTAATGGAGTCATCATTAACTTACAATGCTGTCAATATACTGGTAACTGCCAGCAAAGACATTCAATACTTGTTTTATTACTCTATGATGGGGTGAATAATTTGTGTCAAGAAGATTTCTGCAGTTGATTTGCAATGGTGTCTTAAAAATATTATTTAATTAAATGTGCGACATTACGAGGTAGTTTTTGACGTTGCTCATTTATGTGATAGAATATATAAAAATATTTAAGAATTCTTATATTTTTAATTAATAGATACCATTTCTTTTTGTTATATTCCTATCTTTGTACCCGTATACACTAAAAACTTATATAGTTGGCTAATGTAAATAAACTCAAAATATTAAATGATCCAATTTATGGATTCATTTCTATTCCGAATTCTCTATTATATGATTTGATAGAGCATCCTTATTTTCAGCGGTTGAGAAGAATATCTCAAATGGGCGTATCATATTTAGTCTACCCTGGTGCTCACCATACTCGTTTTCATCATGCTATAGGCTGTATGCATTTAATGCAAAAAGCTGTTCAGGTATTGCGATTTAAAAATATCGAAATATCAGAAGAAGAGGAAAATGCATTATATATAGCTATTTTACTTCACGATATTGGACATGGTCCTTTTTCGCATGCTATGGAGCATAGTATTGTAGAGGGAGTGCATCATGAAGCGATTTCTTTGTTCTTTATGAATAGATTGAATGTTGAGTTTAATGGTCAGTTAGATTTAGCTATTCAAATATTTAAAGGCGAATATCATCGTAAATTCATGTTACAGTTGATTTCTAGTCAATTGGATATGGATCGAATGGATTATCTAAAAAGGGATAGTTTCTATAGTGGCGTAGCAGAAGGGAATATAAATTCGGAGCGATTGATACAAATGCTTAATGTGCAGGATGATCAATTGGTAATTGAGGAAAAAGGAATTTACTCCGTTGAAATGTTTTTAGTAGCAAGAAGATTAATGTATTGGCAAGCTTACCTTCATAAAACTAGTGTGTGTGCAGAATTGATTTTGGTACGTATTTTGAAGCGAGCTAAGGAGTTAACCCACGATGGAGTAGATTTATGGGGAAGTGAGGCATTGTTATTTTTTCTAAAGAATCAAGTTGCTTATGATGATTTTGATGTAAAAGCACTAGATCAGTTTGCATTACTTGATGATTCTGATATTATGGGAGCATTAAAATCTTGGCAATTCCATGATGACTATATATTATCGTCATTAAGTAAAATGATTGTAAATAGAGACTTATTAAAGATTGAAATTTTCTCTGATAAAAGTTTATTAAAAGAAAAAATGAATCAGGTACGCCAAGAAATAGGTAAGAAATACGATTTGTCAGCAGAAGCTACAAAATACTTTGTATTCAAAGGAAAGGTTAAGAATCAGGCATATAATAAAGAAAAGGAACCAATAATGATATTGAAAAAGAATGGCAAGGTAAAAGATGTTCTTTCTGTTTCAGATCATTTGAACTTAAGAGCATTGACAAAACCTGTTACAAAGTATCTTGTTTGTTATCCAAAAAACACATTTGAAATTTAAATTTCAATAATATTTTATATTTTTGCCCTAATGAAAATAGCAGCAGAACAAATAGCATCAGTTTTAGGTGGGGAGGTTGTAGGAGATTCTACAATAGAAGTTAGTACTCTAGCTAAAATTGAAGAGGGAAAAAAGGGATCGTTAACTTTTTTAGCGAATCCAAAGTATGTGCATCATATTTATACTACAGAATCATCTGTAGTTATTGTTAATAAATCTTTCGTTCCAGAGCATCCAGTAAAAGCGACAATGATAAAAGTAGATGATGCTTATAAAGCATTTTCTAAATTACTGGAGTATTATAATCAAGTTAAATTAATGAAATCAGGTATTGAACAGCCATCTGTAATATCAGAAGGGGTGGAATATGGTGATGATTTATATTTAGGTAGCTTTGCTTATATTGGAAAGAATACTAAAATTGGAAATAATGTAAAAATATATCCTAATACTTTCGTGGGAGATAATGTTACTATCGATGACAATACTATATTGTTTGCTGGAGTACGTGTCTATTCAGAAAGTATAATAGGGAAAAACTGTATCTTACACGCGGGCACTATTATTGGTTCTGATGGTTTTGGTTTTGCGCCAAACCCTGATGGGACATATAATAAAGTACCTCAAATAGGTAACGTTATTATAGAAGATAACGTGGAGATAGGTGCAGCTACTACAATAGATAGAGCAACTTTAGGGTCAACAATTATCCGTAAAGGTGTAAAACTAGATAATCAAATTCAAATAGCTCATAACGTAGAGATAGGTGAAAATACTGTTATTGCTTCTCAAACTGGGGTAGCAGGTTCTACTAAAATTGGGAAGAACTGTTTGATAGGTGGTCAAGTAGGAATTGTAGGACATTTAGTCATAGGAGATAATGTGAAAATTCAGGCGCAATCAGGAGTTACAAAAAGCTTGGAAAGCAATTCAGCTGTTCAGGGTTCACCTGCTTTAAGTCATGCTGATTTTTTACGTTCATATAGTCATTTCAAAAATCTTACTAAGATTTCTGATGATTTGGAGGTATTGAAAAAGAAAAGTAATTTGTAGTTTTTAATATAGCCTAAATACTTAAAGAGATTAATTATGGTTAAACAAAAAACCATCCAAAACGAAGTAACGTTAAAAGGGGTAGGTCTTCACACAGGTCAAGAAGTAGTGATGACATTAAAACCTGCTCCAGTAAATAACGGATTTACTTTCGTAAGAGTGGATTTAGAAGGACATCCTGTTATCGAAGCAGATGCAAATTATGTTGTTAATACTCAAAGAGGAACTAACTTAGAGAAAAAAGGTGTTCGTGTGCAAACAACAGAACATGTTTTGGCAGCATTTGTAGGATGTGATTTAGATAATGTTATTATAGAATTAAATGCTTCTGAACCCCCAATTATGGATGGTTCTTCAAAGTATTTTGTCGAAGCAGTAGAAAAAGCTGGTATAGTAGAGCAAGATGCTGAGAGAGAAGAATACATTGTTAAAGAAGTTATTTCATTTGTAGATGAAACAACAGGTAGCGAAATTATTGTAATGCCATCTGATAGTTACCAAGTCACTGCAATGGTTGATTTTGGTACTAAAGTTTTAGGTACACAAAATGCTACTTTAAAATCTATGGAAGATTTTAAAGAAGAGATTTCTGAAGCTCGTACTTTTAGTTTTTTACATGAATTAGAAGCACTTTTAGCACATGGATTGATTAAGGGAGGTGATTTAAATAATGCAATTGTTTATGTAGATAAAGAAATATCTCCGGAGACAATGGAGCATTTGAAAAAAGCTTTCGGTAAAGATGAAATTAACGTTAAGCCAAATGGGGTACTAGATAATCTTACATTACACTATCCTAACGAGGCAGCTCGTCATAAATTATTAGACGTTATTGGAGATTTAGCTTTAATAGGTACTCGTATTAGAGGAAAAGTAATAGCTAATAAACCAGGGCATTCAGTTAATACTAACTTTGCTAAGAAACTATCTAAGATTATTAAAAATGAGAAGAGAAATCAAGTACCTTCTTATGATTTACATCAAGAGCCTTTAATGGATGTAACTAAAATTATGCAATTATTGCCTCATCGTCCACCATTTTTGTTGGTTGATAAGATTTTAGAAATGTCTGAAACGCATGTAGTAGGGGTTAAAAATGTGACAATGAACGAACCATTCTTCATTGGACATTTTCCAGGAGCTCCTGTAATGCCAGGTGTATTGATTTGTGAAGCAATGGCACAATCTGGTGGAATATTAATTCTAAGTACTGTTCCAGATCCAGAAAACTACTTGACTTATTTCATGAAAATGGATAATGTTAAGTTTAAACATAAAGTATTACCAGGAGATACATTAGTTTTTAAATTAGAACTAATCACTCCAATCCGCCGTGGTATATGTCATATGCAAGGATACGCGTATGCTAATGGTAAATTAGTAGCTGAGGCAGAATTAATGGCTCAAATTTCAAAGAAAACAAATATAGAATAGATATGAATCAGCCTTTAGCATATGTTCATCCAGGAGCGAAAATAGCTAGAAATGTTGTTATAGAACCTTTTACTACGATTCATAATAATGTAGAAATTGGGGAAGGAACTTGGATAGGGTCTAATGTGACTATAATGGAAGGTGCCAGAATTGGAAAGAATTGTAAGATTTTTCCTGGTGCGGTGATTTCAGCAGAGCCACAAGATTTAAAATTTGAAGGAGAGATTACTACTGTAGAAATAGGTGATAACACTACCATTCGTGAGTGTGTGACTATTAATCGCGGTACTAAAGATAGATATAAAACTGTTGTAGGAAAGAATTGTTTGATTCAAGCTTATAGTCATATCGCACATGACTGTTTTGTTGGAGATAATTGTATTTTTTCGAACTCTAGTACTTTAGCAGGGCACGTAACTGTAGGGGACTATGTTGTATTAGCTGGATTAGTAGCTGTACACCAATTCTGTACTATTGGTTCTCATTCTTTCATTACAGGAGGTACACTAGTAAGAAAAGACGTGCCACCATATATTAAAGCAGCTAGAGAGCCTATATCTTATGCAGGTATAAATTCTGTAGGATTAAGACGTAGAGGTTTTGAACCAGAAAAAATACGTGAAATTCAAGAGATATATCGTACGTTATATCAAAAGAATTTTAATACTAGCCAAGCATTAGAGCTTATTGAAGCAGAAATGGAAGCTACTCCAGAAAGAGATGAAATTATTATGTTTATCCGTAATTCTTCTAGAGGAATTATGAGAGGATATTCAGGAATTTATTAAGATTAGTAATAGTAAAATAATTAAAAGAAATGGCAACTACAGCTGATATTAGAAACGGTTTGTGTATTAAATATAATAATGATATTTATAAGATCACTGAATTTTTACACGTTAAACCAGGAAAAGGTCCTGCTTTTGTTAG
Source organism: Myroides injenensis M09-0166 (assembly GCF_000246945.1). Lineage (GTDB taxonomy): Bacteria > Bacteroidota > Bacteroidia > Flavobacteriales > Flavobacteriaceae > Flavobacterium > Flavobacterium injenense. Next base: position 2,464 of record NZ_BAEX01000054.1, on the reverse strand, counting down.
AACGAAAATGAAAAGCTTAACTAATGGTAAAGTTTTAGAAAATACTTTCTCAGCAGGTCATAAAATCGATACAATTAGAGTAGAGACTCAAAAGTTTCAATATTTATATCCAGAAGGGGATATGTTTCACTTTATGAACGTTGAGAACTATGAACAAATTACTCTTCTAAGAGATATTTTAGATGCTCCAGATTTATTAAAAGAAGGAGAGACAGTAATGGTTCAGATTAATACTGAAACTGACTTGGCTATTTCAGTAGATATGCCAGCTTCTGTTATTTTGGAAGTTACTTATACTGAACCAGGAGTGAAAGGAAATACAGCTACTAATGCTACTAAGCCTGCAACTGTAGAAACTGGTGCTAGTGTGAATGTACCATTGTTTATCAATGAAGGTGATAAAATCAAAATTGATACTACTACAGGTGCTTACATTGAGCGTATTAAGGAATAGTTAATTATTATTTATAGATACTATGCGTTTTGCAAAGGTTCAAGATTTACAAACTATAGCTGACATTGTTGGATGTAAGTTTGTTGGAGATCCCAATTTTCCAGTATATGGAATTAATGAGATACATGTTGTACAAGAAGGTGAAGTTGTTTTTGTAGATCATCCAAAATATTATGATAAAGCTCTTAACTCTTATGCATCAATTGTTTTAATTAACAAAGAGGTTGAGTGTCCTGAAGGTAAGGCGCTTTTAATTTCAGAAGATCCTTTTAGAGATTTTAATAAGCTATCTAAATATTTTAATCCGTTTACTCCAGCTAAAAAAGCTGTAGCAGACTCTGCTAAAATAGGTGAGGGTACTATTATTCAACCTAATGTTTTTATTGGTAACGATGTTGTTATCGGTAAAAATTGTGTTATCCATCCAAATGTTGTTCTATATGATGGAACTATTATTGGGGATAATGTAGTTATACACGCTGGGGCAATTCTTGGGGCTGATGCTTTTTATTATAAAAAACGTCCAGAAGGTTTTGATCCATTAGTATCATGTGGAAGAGTAGTAATCGAAGATAATGTAGGTATTGGAGCTGCTTGTACGATCGATAGAGGAGTAACGGGGGATACAACAATAAAAGAAGGTGCTAAGATTGATAATCAAGTTCATATTGGACATGATACAGTTGTAGGTAGTCGTTCATTAATCGCAGCACAATGTGGTATTGCGGGATGTGTTGTTATCGAGGATGAAGTTACACTATGGGGTCAAGTAGGTACAACTAGTGGTATCACCATAGGATCGAAAGCTGTAGTTTTAGCGCAATCAGGTGTTTCTAAATCATTAGCTGGTGGCAAAGTTTACTTTGGTTACCCAGCAGAGGAATCACGTGAAAAATTAAAACAATTAGCCTATATAAAACGCATTCCTGAAATTATGGAAAAAGTGAAAACTTTATAATATTTCAGTATTTATAAAAGCGAATTAACGATAGAGAGTAAAAAAGTTATTAATTAACCAAAACTAAACTTATATATAAAGATAAAAAGTTTTATTGATGAATAGAATTGTTTATTTTTGTGTAGAAGTAAGTTTAAATATATAAAAACAAAGATCATGAGTGTTTTAGTAAATAAAGATTCAAAAATAATCGTTCAGGGATTTACAGGAAGTGAAGGTACTTTCCACGCTTCACAAATGATTGAATACGGAACAAATGTTGTAGGTGGTGTTACTCCAGGAAAAGGTGGAACAATGCACTTAGACCGTCCTGTATTTAATACAGTTGCAGAAGCTGTTGAAAAAGCTGGAGCAGATACTTCAATTATCTTTGTTCCACCAGCATTTGCTGCTGATGCTATTATGGAAGCTGCTAACGCAGGTATTAAAGTAATTATCTGTATTACTGAAGGTATTCCAGTTGCTGATATGATTAAAGCTTATGATTATATCAAAAATAGAGACTGTAGATTAGTAGGACCTAACTGTCCAGGAGTTATTACTCCAGGTGAAGCTAAAGTTGGTATTATGCCAGGTTTTGTATTCAAAAAAGGTACTGTAGGTATTGTTTCTAAATCAGGAACTTTAACTTATGAAGCTGCTGACCAAGTTGTAAAACAAGGTTTAGGTATTACTACAGCTATCGGAATTGGTGGTGACCCAATTATCGGAACAACTACTAAAGAGGCTATTCAGTTATTAATGGCTGACCCAGAAACTGAAGCAATCATTATGATTGGTGAAATTGGTGGTCAATTAGAAGCTGATGCTGCTCGTTGGATTAAAGAAAATGGTAATAAAAAACCAGTTATTGGATTTATTGCTGGTGAAACTGCACCAAAAGGAAGAACAATGGGACACGCTGGTGCTATTGTAGGTGGAGCTGATGATACAGCTGCTGCTAAAAAACGCATTATGAGAGAATGTGGTATCCACGTTGTTGATTCTCCTGCAGAAATCGGTATCAAAGTAAAAGAAGTTTTAGGATAGTCATTAGAATATCTTATCGATAT
>NZ_BAEX01000055.1 GCF_000246945.1 Myroides injenensis M09-0166 | reverse complement strand
ACACGTAGTATTGACTAAATTTCTTTAGTATCAAACAACAAAACAAACATTAAAAAAGCTTCCTTTTTCACAGCAAATAAAATAATAACACTTCTTATTTGTTTGTTCACTATTAAGACAACAGACTAACTAAAAAGTCACATAAAAAGAAAAGTTTTTTTCTAGTTAGAAAAAAACTTTAAAGATAATTTACAATATAAAGACAAAAGGACTAACAGTCAGCCTCACTTCTAACAAACAAATTTAGAGTGTCCGGCGACATAAACGGAATATCTAATCCTAATCCTCTAATTATAAAAAGCATCCCAAATAAAACAATAATAACAGGATAATACTTCATAATAGCACTTCGCAGTTTTACCGAAAACAAATCCCGTACAAAAATTATACTGCTCATCAAAGGAATAGTTCCCAACCCAAATAATGCCATATAGGCAATACCTAAACCAATACTCTGTGTGGCTAAAGCACCAAATAGAGCGACATAAACCATTCCACAAGGCAAAAAGCCATTAAAAAAACCTATTAAATAAAGTGAACTAAACGTTTGTTTTTTAAATTGACCACCTAGAGCTTTTTGTAATTTGGTCACTAACACATAAATAGGCTGTAGAAAACTAAACTTGCCTAATTTATTTTGAGGTATCACAACAAAAAGAATCATAAGTAAACCAACAATAATAGATAATTGTTGTTGTAGACCAGCTAAGAAAAGACCTTTCCCAAATATACCAAAAACTAGACCTAAAAAAGAATATGCAGATATTCTACCTAAATGATAGGTACAAATCTGCATAACTTTTTTTGCTTGATTATTTTTAGACACAGGTAGCATCATAGCAATAGGACCACACATCCCAATACAATGTAAGCTACTGATTAAACCAAAAATAACAGCTGTAATCACTTATTAAAATTAATTACTTTAAATTTAATTTTTGTGCATTTCTGTAAGCTGAGTCATTATAACTCCACTCTACAATAATATCCCAACGACCGCCTGCAAGATTTGTGTTAGGTATGAGCAAATTGGAAGAAGACAAAGATATAGGCATATCAAAGTCTAATTTCTGCGCAGACGGTCTTTTTAGGAATATTTTACCTTCTATTTTATTAAAATCAAAATCTTCTGGAAATGAAATTGATATTCCACCATCATTAGTTTCACTAATAACTACAGGATGATCTAATTGCTTTGCAAGTACCTCCCTATCGTGAATACCATTTACTTCTACTTCTTGTTGATAATAGTTCTCTGTAACCAACTCATTATCATATTTTCTATCCACTTGAACTCTTATAACGTACTGCAATATAAACACCATAAATAATGCCATTGCAATAACAATTCCTGTACCAAAATTAAACTTCATACCTATCCTTTTTAAATTAAATATCTAATGTACGTGGACCTAAGAAGTTTGTAGAAGTAGTATGAATTAGTTTATCTCCATCATACACTTCAATATATATTTTTGTACGATGACTATCTAATAATACTTGCGGTATCTTCACAAACATAGTTCCTTCTGCATATCCTTCTTTAGTAACTTTAATTACTTTTTCTCCTACTAAATCAATCTCACCAACTTCTGGAGATTTTAGTTTAAAAGTAATATCATCAAAATCACGCATTGTTTTGTTTACAACCTTAAAGGTATAAACATTTGAAATATTATCACCTTCATGGATAAAACTCTGACCTGCAACTCGTAAAATTGTAGCTTCAATATCAGTTCTTAAGAACAATAACCCTACTAATATACCAATTAAAATAGCAAGTACTGCAGTATAACCTTTTTGACGTGCTGTGAACTTAGTCTTTTTATTTTCAGCAATTTCGCTTTCAGAAGCATAACGAATAAGACCTTTAGGCAAACCTACTTTCTCCATCATATGATCACATTCGTCAATACAAGCTGTACAGTTCACACATTCTAATTGTGTACCATTACGAATATCAATTCCAGTGGGACAGACATTCACACATTGTTTACAATCAATACAATCACCATAACCAAGAGCTTCACGATCTTCATTCTTTTTGAATTTTGCACGTCCCGTAAGCCCATCTCCTCTAACATAATCATAAGCAACTACTATAGATTTATCATCTAATAATACCCCTTGTAGTCGTCCATATGGACAAGCAATAATACACACTTGTTCTCTAAACCAGGTGAAAATAAAGTAAAATACTGCTGTAAAAATTAATAATCCTATAAAATTACCTAAATTACTAGCAGGTCCTTCTTGAATAAGTTTTAAAACTTCGTCACTTCCTATAATATATGCTAAAAAGACATTAGCAATAATAAAAGATATCATGAAGAAAATAAACCACTTTAAGACTCTTTTTCTAATTTTCTCACTATTCCAAGGTTGCTTTCTCAACCTTGCTTGCGCTCCACGATCACCATCAATCCAATATTCGATGCGTCTAAAAACCATCTCCAAGAAAATAGTTTGTGGACATATCCAACCACAGAAAATACGACCAAAGGAAACTGTAAACAAAGTTACGAAAACCACACCTATTATAAGCGAAATAACTATAAGGTAAAAATCTTGTGGCCAAAAAGGAAAGCCAAAAATATTAAACTTTCTATCTACAACATTAAATAATAAAAATTGATTCCCATTAATTTTTACAAATGGTGCAGCTATTAAAAAAGCAATCAATAAATAACTAACTATTTTACGTTTATCGTAAAACGGTCCTGAAGGCTTTTTAGGAAAAATCCATGCACGTTTACCATCTTTATCAATTGTTCCAATGGAGTCACGGAAACTTTCATCTCTCATTGTAGCCATAATGTAGTGTTTTTAAAAAATTGGGTAAGTGAGAAAACACTCACCCAATTTTTTGTGTTTTTATTGTTAGTTTAAGCTCAATTAAATAAGAGCTATTATGTATAATAAAATTTTTACTATACTGTAACAAACAGAACAATTCCTAGTTGTCGCTCGAATCGTCTGCTTGATTTACATCAACTTGTTCTGCTTCATTAGTAGATGCTTCATCTTCACCTTTATCTAAATCAGCTTTAGACCAAATAATATCACCCTCAGGAGCTTTAGCCTCAGCAGGTACAGTACCATTAAGTGTAATTACGTAAGATGCAATTTTTTCGATTTCTGATGGTTTAAAAGTAGATTTCCAAGGTACCATTCCTTTTCCAGGACGACCTCCTTCAGATATCGTATTAAATATATGCATCATACCTCCTCCTAAAATCCAATGATCGTCAGTTAAGTTTGGTCCAATTGCGCCTCCACCATCTGCCTTATGACAAACTGCACAATTCGTATCAAATAATGTTTTACCAACAGCTAAATCAGCAGGATCTGTCAAAAACACAGCTTGTTCAGCAGTAAGCATATCTGGAGCATTCTTTTTATACTCTTCAACTTGCTCTTTAGCATGAGCCATCTCTTTTTCAAATTCCATAACCTGACTATCTCCACCAAAAACTTCAAATCTTAATAAGTAAATAACTGCAAAGATTATTGTTGCGTAGAATAAACCAACCCACCATGGTGGTAATTCATTATTTAACTCTTTAATACCATCATAATCGTGGTCCAAAAGTAAATTATGTTCTTCTTCAATGCCCTTAGAACGAGTCATTTTACTCATTAACTTCTTAACCCAAGGAGCTTGTGACAATGGTAGACTCTCTTCTCTTGCCTTTTCAGCTCTTTCCTCAGGAGTCATTAATTTTTCTAAAACTTTATTCGTAGCTGAAGCAACAATCTCTACAGCAATTAAAGCGAATAAAAACAAAGCAAGTAATATTAAAACAATTGGATGTTCAATAAAAGCTGGCTTATCACTGCTTCCTCCCGCTAACCACTCAACAAGGATAAAAAATATCCCAAATAGAAGCGGAACTCTCACATATATTGGAAAAAACTTTTTCATAATTTTTCGGAATTAGGATCAACATTATTCGTCTCATCATCCATAAAAGGCATGTTGCTCAATTCTTGAATGGTTTCTTTTTTGTAAGTAATAACCCACACAAAAAGTCCAACAAAAAAGGTAAAGAAAATTATTAGGGCAATGATTGGAAAAATTTCAATTCCTCCAATCGTTTCCATATTATGTTTAATGAACTTTAGCATATTGATTCATTTATTATATTATTCTTCAACTCTCTGTTTAATATCTGTTCCTAAACGTTGTAAGTAAGCAATAACTGCTACTACTTCACGCTCACTCATAGGTACAAATTCTTCTCCTCTTGCTTCTGCACGTTTTTTACTATCTTCATAAGACTTAACGTAATCAGGATCATTTTCTAAATTTTCCGCAATTAATTCAGCTTGTTCTTTAATAGATTCACGAGCATTTTCAATATCCTCATCAGTATATGGAACTCCTAAAGTTCTCATTACACTCATTTTCTTTTCAATATCTGAATAGTCTTTTGCTTTATTAGCAAATAACCATTTATATCCAGGCATAATAGAATTTGGTGATGTAGATTGTGGATCATACAAGTGGTTATAATGCCAGTTGTCAGAATATTTACCACCTACACGCATTAAGTCAGGTCCTGTTCTTTTTGATCCCCATAAGAATGGATGGTCATATACATACTCTCCAGATTTTGAATATTCACCATATCTTTCAACCTCAGAACGGAATGGTCTAATTTGTTGAGAGTGACATCCAACACAACCTTCTCTAATATATATATCTCGTCCTTCTAATTCTAAAGGTGAATAAGGTTTTACACTTGTAATTGTTGGAATATTAGATTTTACAAAAATAGTTGGAATAATCTGTACCATACCTCCAATTAAAATTGCAATAGTTGTAAGAATAGTAAATTGAATTGGTCTTCTTTCTAACCAAGTATGCCATCCCTCACCTCTAATTCTACCAGCAGATATTCTTTGTAATGCAGGTGCTTCAGCAAATTCGTCCTCAATTGGTTGGCCTGCTTTTACAGTTCTATAAACGTTATAAATTAATACAAATACACCAGATAAGTACAACGTACCTCCAATTGCACGCATAGCATACATCGGTAAAATTGCTGTAACTGTTTCTAAGAAGTTTCCATACATTAAAGTACCATCTGGATTGAAATCTTTCCACATTAAGTGTTGAGAGAATCCAGCAACGTATAATGGAATAACATATAATATAATACCTAAAGTACCAATCCAGAAATGGAAATTAGCTAATGTTTTAGAATATAAATGAGTTTTTGTCATTCTTGGTATTAACCAATACACCATACCAAAGGTCATAAAACCATTCCATGCTAATGCACCTACGTGAACGTGAGCTACGATCCAGTCAGTAAAGTGAGCAATTGCGTTAACGTTTTTCAGTGATAACATTGGTCCTTCGAAAGTAGCCATCCCGTAACCAGTAATACCTACCACAAAGAATTTTAATACTGGGTCTACTCTTACTTTATCCCATACACCACGAAGTGTTAATAATCCGTTGATCATACCTCCCCATGATGGAGCAATTAACATTACTGAGAATACAACACCTAAATTTTGAGCCCATTCTGGTAAAGCAGAATATAATAAGTGGTGAGGTCCAGCCCAGATGTATAAAAAGATTAATGACCAGAAGTGGATAATAGATAATCGATAAGAATAAACTGGACGATTCGCCGCTTTTGGTAAATAGTAATACATTAATCCAAGGAATGGAGTTGTAAGGAAAAATGCCACAGCATTGTGTCCATACCACCATTGCACTAAAGCGTCTTGTACTCCAGCATATACTGAGTAAGATTTAAGAGCACTTACAGGTAACTCAAGTGAGTTAAAAATATGTAAGACTGCTACAGTTACAAATGTTGCTAAGTAGAACCAGATTGCTACATAAATATGACGTTCTCTTCTTTTAATAATTGTCATAATCATGTTTAATCCAAATGTCACCCAAATAATCGCAATTGCAATATCTATAGGCCATTCTAACTCTGCATATTCTTTTGATGTAGTATAACCTAAAGGCAAGGTAATTACAGCACCGATAAGAATTAATTGCCAGCCGTAAAAGTGAAGATTACTTAAAAAATCACTATACATTCTAGCTTTACATAAACGCTGTAAAGAATAATAAATACCTCCGAAAATAGCGTTACCTACAAACGCAAATATTACTGCATTTGTGTGTAATGGTCTTAATCTCCCAAAACTTAACCAAGGAATACCATCCGTTAAGTTAGGAAATATAAACATTACTGCTAACACTAGTCCTACCAGCATCCCTACCGCACCAAAAAAGATTGATGCATAAAGGAATTTCTTTACAATTTTGTTGTCATAATAAAATTGTTGCACTTCCATAGTTGTTTATATTTGATTTTCTCTTATTTTACTTTTGTTAGTTTTTTTTCATCCTTTGCTTTATGTGAGTCATCTAGAGAATTCTCTTTTAGCTCATCATCGAACAACATACGCACTGAAGGAGTGTACGCATCGTCAAATTGTCCACTTTTCACTGACTTAATAAATAAGTACAGAAAAATTCCAGCGACAACCACACTGATACTGATTAAGAAATAAATAACACTCATACCTAATAATTATAATTCAAAATTAAAATTTTTAACATTCCTAAAATATGATAATTGTTAGGTTTCACTATTTAGAATCAGCTTGTTTAAGATTTTTTTTACCAAAGTAATTAGTCAATATTGTAACAAAGCTAATTATAGAAATAGTACTAATAGGCATCAATATTGCCGCTACTAAAGGTGACATCTTATTTAGTATTGAAACCGTAATTCCTATCACATTATATGTTAAAGCTAAGATATAACTAATTTTAATAATTTTAACAGAATTCTTAGAATATCGCAAAAAGTCTCTTAAAGAATTAAATCTGTTCGCATCTAATATAGCATCACTTGCAGGAGTAAAAACATTAACATTTTCAGATATAGATACCCCCACATTACTTTGGGCAAGTGCACCAGCATCGTTTAACCCATCCCCGACCATCATCACATTATGTCCTTGCTCTTGTAATTCTTTAATATATTCTAGCTTTTCTTCTGGCTTTTGGTCAAAAATTAATTGTGTAGATTCAGGTAATATTTTTCGCAATACAAGTGCTTCTCCATTATTATCTCCTGAGAGAATCGCTAACTTATAATTATCAATATCTAAAGCATCAAATAAATCCATTAACCCTTTACGATAATGATTAGCAAAAACAAACTTCCCTTTATAAACATTATCTATTTCTATATACACAGATGTCTCGTTAACAATCTTCTCATTCGCAATACCTAAGAATTTAGGAGACCCAATCTTATAACATCTACCATTTATAACACCTATTAAACCTTGCCCAGCTATTTCTTCAAAAAAATCTGGTTTAGAAGTAACTTTAGCAGACAGAAAGCTATAAAGTTTTCTACTTAAAGGATGATTAGATGCCCTAATAATATTTCTTATATCGGCTTGCTCTTCTTTAGATAGCTCTTCTCCAACATAAGAAATAGTAGAAGAAGCATTAGTAGTAATCGTCCCTGTCTTATCAAACACAATTGTATCTACTTTCGCCATTTGTTCTACCACTGTAACATTTTTTAAATAGAATTTTTTTCGCCCCATAATCCTAATAACATTACCAAGTGTAAACGGTGCTGTTAATGCTAATGCACAAGGACATGCTACAATTAAAATTGCAGTAAATACATTGAAAGCAATATTTAAATCAACAAAAGCCCAACCTATAAAGGCTGTAATAGATATAGTTAATAAAACTGGAGTGAAATAATGACTAATAGTATCGGTAATAGTCTTGTATTTCATATCTATTTTCTTTTGAAAAACATCATTACTCCATAATTGCGTTAAATAACTCTGAGACACCGTATTGATAGCCTCTATTTCTACAACGTCTCCAACTTGCTTACCTCCTGCAAATAATTTATCGCCAGATTTTTTTTCAACAGGCACAGCTTCACCCGTTACGAAACTATAATCAATAAATGCTGAGTTAGAAATTAATATTGAATCTACAGGTATTAATTCTTGATTTCGAATCAACAGACGATCTCCTTTCTCTATTTCATAAACCTGAATAGGCTCTTCTTTATTATCATTATTCAACTTAGTAATAGCAATAGGAAAGTAAGATTTATAATCTCTTTCAAACGATAGAAAATTATAGGTTCTTTGTTGAAATAACTTACCTAACAGCATAAAGAAAACAAGCATAGTCATGCTGTCAAAAAAACCTGGTCCTAAATCAAACACGATATCAACAACACTCCTAATAAACATAACAATAATACCTAAAGCCATTGGAATATCTATTGTATAATTACGTGTTTTGATACCTTTCCAAGCTGCTATATAATATGGTGATGCTGAATAAAGAAAGACAGGTAGAGATATCAAAAGAATCAACCATCTAAAGAAATCTTTATACTGTCTCATCCAAATATCATCAATGTTAAAATATTCAGGAAATGACAACATCATAACATTTCCAAAACTAAAAAAAGCAATACCTATCTTATAGACAAGACTTCGATCTACACTTTGAGGTTTTTCTTCATAGTTCTTTAAACTAATATAAGGTTCATAGCCTATTTTATTTAGTAATAAAACTATGGACTTTAATGAAGTTTCTTCACTATTAAATGTAATTGTTGCTTTCTTTTCAGGAAAGTTGACCAAAACTCTGTAAACCCCCTTATCCAGCTTATGTAAATTCTCTAAAATCCATATACAGGAACTACAATGTATATGAGGGATATAGAGGGATACGATTGAAGTAGTACCTTCATTAAATTCTAATAATTTAGTGATAATATCCTCTTTCTCTAAAAAGTCATATTTACCATTTGCTTCCTCTGGAGTAGCCCCTGGTGAACTCTCCATATCATAATAACATTCTAAATTATTATCACTAAATATTTCGTACACTGTTCTACAACCATTGCAACAAAACTCCTTTTCATCAAATTTAATTCGATTAAAAGCAGTTACCTCATTGCCACAATGATAACACCCTTTTTTTTCCATTTTATTTGCTCTAATACCTACTACAAATTTCCAAGATTAATACTCGAGAATATATGACATTTATCATAAAAAAGCTATATCTTTGTACTAGTTATTCTTAACAATGTAAAAACATTTTTTATGGGCAGATGTGAACAATGTATTATTAGAGAATTTAGTTCTTTAAAAGCTCTTACTAGAGAAGAGTTACAGACTATCTCTGAGACAAAATCACACTTCATAGTTAGAAAAGGAGAGACAATCTTTATGGAAGGTGATAATCTTAACGGTGTTTTCTGTATTAAAGATGGTTTCTGCAAACTAACAAAGCTAAATTCTAATGGAAAAGATACTATTGTTAAGGTTGCTAAAAGTGGAGACCTGCTTGGTCAACGTTCTATCATAAATGAAGAAGCTTCCAATCTTACAGCAACTGCTTTAGAAGATGTACAAGTATGTTTTATTCCTAAAAAAGAAATGTTAGACTACTTTAATGATAATAATAAATTCTCATTATTAGTTACAAGAGATATCTGTAATCATCTTAAAGATGCAGATAAAGGTCTAGCTGATCATACACATAAAACTGTAAAAGAACGCTTAGCAATCGTACTTCTAAAACTAGAGGAGCTTGGAGGCGTAGAACCAGATACGCATGCGTTAAATATTCATCTTTCAAGAGAAGATTTAGCCAATATGGTTGGAACAGCTACTGAAAGCTGTATTCGCTTATTATCTGAAATGAAAAAAGAAGGTTTAATACAACTTTCTGGTAAAAAAATCATTTTATCTAATAAAACAGAACTCAAAAATCTAGCTCAATAAACCTGAATTTTTATTATAGTTTCATTATTTATGCAATAAATTAACTTCCACCTTTACTTTTCATAGTAAAATGGTTTATTTTCGCATTATGATAAATGAAAATAATATAGAGGAATTAAAAGATATATTAACCTCTAAAAAGAAAATAGCGATTATACCTCATCGCAATCCTGATGGAGACGCAATTGGATCTACTCTTGGTTTATACCATGTTTTAAAAAATTTAGGAAGTGAAGCTTATGTAATATCTCCTAATGACTTTCCACACTTTTTAGCTTGGATGCCAGGTAGTGAAGGAATCGTTATTTTTGAAAATAATAGAAAAGAAGCACAGAAGCTATTACAATCTGTTGATTACGTATTTACATTAGACTTTAATGTTTTACTGCGTACTGGTGATGAAATGGAGTATTATCTAAGCAATCTTATCAAACCTTTTGTAATGATAGATCACCACCAAATGCCAGGTGACTATGCTACATTAACATATTCTTATCCAGAATTCGGTTCTACTTGTGAACTTTTGTATACACTTTTAGAAAAAACTCAATTAACGCAATATGTAGACCAAAAAGCTGCCACTTGTATTTATACAGGTATTGTTACAGATTCAGGTTCTTTTAGATTTCCAAAAACTACAGCTCACACTCATAGAGTAGTTGCAGATTTAATTGATAAAAAAATAGAAAATCCTACGATACACAATTCACTATTTGACAATAGCACATACAATAGATTATTGTTATTAGGTAGAGCTTTACAAAATATGGTAATATTACCAGAGCTAAATACCTCTTATATCTATCTAACAGACCAAGAACTTAAAGAATACAAACATGAAAAAGGTGATTCTGAAGGTTTTGTAAATTATGGTTTATCTATTAAAGGTATAGACTTCACAGCTTTTTTTATTGAGCGAAAAGAAGAAGGAATTATTAAAATTTCCCTAAGATCTCAAGGTAATTTTGATGTTAACAAACTTGCTAGAGCTTATTTTGAAGGTGGTGGTCATGTAAATGCTGCTGGAGGTAAATCAACAAAAAGTCTGGAGGAAACAATTGCTTACTTTAAAGAAATAATAAGTAAACACAAAAATGAGTTTTATGATTAAAATAATAAAGTTCTCTTTCTGTTTTATAAGTCTTCTTATAGTTACTTCTTGTTTTAAAAAAGAAGAGGCTAGAAAACCCATATCTGAAAAAAGAGAAACAACCCTAACTTCTTCTATCGAGCGAAATACTGAATTAGTACAGAATGAAGAAGATTCTTTTACAGCTTATATTAATAAGGATAAAAACAATACCTATTCTCACACGAAAAATGGTTTCTGGTATACTTATTTACAGAGAGAGTTAAAAGACTCTCTAAAACCTCAAGCAGGAGACAATGTTACTTTTACTTATGAAATTAGAAATTTACATGACAGTTTAATCTATTCAGCAGCTGAGATAGGTAGTATTAACTATATTGTTGACAAAGAAGAACTTTTACCAATTTTACGTCATAGCATTAAATTGATGAAGCAAAATGAAAAAATTAAAACTTTAGCTCCATCGGCTCTTGCCTATAGTTACCTAGGTGATAAAAACAAAATTTCAAAAAACCAGCCACTTATATTTACTATAGAATTAAAATCAATCGAAAAAAATAACTAAAAATATGAAAAAAATGACAAGTCTTTTATTAAGTGTTGTTGCTCTAATTTCTTCTTGTACATCACAGAAGAATGACTTACCGGATGGTTTATATGCTGATTTAAAAACCACAAAAGGTAATATCGTAATAGAGCTAGAATATGAAAAAGCACCTGTGACAGTTGCTAATTTCGTATCACTTGCAGAAGGAACAAATCCTTTTGTAGATAAAGAATTTAAAGGTAAACCTTATTATAATGGTTTAGTATTTCACAGAGTAGAATCTGATTTTGTTATCCAAGGAGGAGATCCTACCGGAACAGGTGCTGGTGGACCAGGTTATGTATTTAAAGATGAATTTGATGAAACTTTAAGCCATGACAAACCAGGAACATTATCTATGGCTAATAGCGGCCCATTTACTAACGGAAGTCAGTTTTTTATAACTCATAAACCTACCCCATTTTTAGATAATCGACATAGTGTATTTGGTTATACTATAAAAGGAATGGACGTAGTGAATGCTATCGAAAAAGGAGATAAAATTGAAACTGTAAAAATTATAAGAGTTGGAAAAGCAGCTAAAAAATTTGATGCTGCTAAAGTTTTCAAAAAATACTTCGAAGAAGATTCTAAAGCCAAAAAGGATAAGGAAGAAAAATTAGCACAAACTCAAAAAGATGCTTCTGAGCGATTTGCAAAACTAAAGCAAGAAGCTACAAAAACAGATTCTGGTCTATCTTTTGTAATAACAAACAAAGATGACAACAGAAAAAAACCTAATATTGGCGAAGAAGTTTTTATACATTATTCAGGATTTTTTGAAAATGGAATGCTTTTCGATTCAAGTGTTATTGAAGTTGCTAAAGACTATGACATGGTAAATCCACAAAGAGAAGCATACAATCAATATATCCCTATTCCATTTAAATACGGTGTAAAAACAGGACTAATCCCAGGATTTATAGAAGGAATTGAACAATTGAAAATTGGTGATAAAGCTACAATATTTATCCCTTCTCATCTAGCATATGGAGAAGCAGGAGCTGGTGGTGTTATTCCTCCTAATACAGATTTAATTTTTGAATTAGAATTAATTGATCAGAAATAGATTCTATTAATCAATATTAATTTAATTTCACCTATTATCAAATAGAAAAATCTCAACACACATTAACAAATTAAATATAGGAATTTTAAGTTGTTACAAATAAAACCTCTAATAATATAATGATTACAAAATTGACTTATGCAGTAGATAATTAAATTATTAACCAGCCTCTGTATAGTTATACTAGTTATTGACACATTTTCCTGACATCAACTAAATTATAACAATACGTAGTAAAAAATACTATTTAAATGCATCATTTAAGCTCATAAAAAAAGGCAGTTTTTGTAAAAACTGCCTTTCTTTATAAATAAAGATAATTCTTAGTTATCTGTTGACTTAGCTTCTTCCACTGCTTTATTTACTTCTTGATTCTGAATAGGTAAATCAGCTCTAGTTAAGAAAGTAGTAACATCTGAGTTAATCTCATCAATTGATTTCTTAAATAATTCAAAAGCTTCAAATTTATAAATCAATAATGGATCTTTTTGCTCATGAACAGCTAACTGAACTGACTGTTTCAATTCGTCCATTTTGCGTAAATGTTTTTTCCAAGCTTCATCTAGAATTGTCAATGTAATATTCTTTTCGAAATCATCGATTAACGTTCTTCCTTCTGATTTATATGCTTCTTCAAGATTAGTTACAATATTGATTGTTTTAACTCCATCTGTAAAAGGTACTACAATACGCTCAAACTGCCCTGAATTGTTTTCATAAACATTTTTAATCACTTTAAAAGCCTCTGCTGCACTTCTAGCACATTTCTCTTGATAAGCATTAAACACGATTTCATATTGTTTATTTGACAACGTTACTACATCAGATTTAGCAAACTCATCTTCTGAGACTATTGTATTTACTCCAAAATTACGAATAATATCAAATTCATAATTTTTATAGTCATTAGCCATCTTATTAGTATCTATAATACGCTCACATAAATCATACATCATATTTGCAATATCTACTTTAAGACGTTCACCAAATAAAGCGTGTTTTCTACGTTTATAAATAACTTCACGTTGAGCATTCATCACATCATCATATTCTAATAAACGCTTACGAATACCAAAGTTATTCTCCTCTACTTTTTTCTGAGCACGTTCGATAGATTTTGTCATCATAGAGTGTTGGATAACTTCACCATCTTCTAACCCCATTCTATCCATAATCTTAGCTACACGCTCTGAACCAAATAAACGCATAAGGTTATCTTCTAAAGAAACATAGAATTGAGAACTTCCTGGATCTCCTTGGCGACCAGCACGACCTCTTAACTGACGGTCAACTCGTCTAGAGTCATGTCTCTCCGTTCCTATAATTGCAAGACCACCTTTATCTTTTACCTCTTGTGATAATTTAATATCCGTACCACGACCAGCCATATTAGTGGCAATAGTAACAATACCAGGTTTACCAGCTTCTTCTACAATCTGCGCTTCTTGCTTGTGTAATTTAGCATTCAGTACATTGTGTTGAATACCACGCATTTTTAGAGATCTACTCAATAATTCAGAAATCTCTACTGATGTAGTACCAATCAATACAGGTCTACCTGCTTGTGATAATTCTACTACATCATCGATAACTGCTTTAAATTTCTCACGTACTGAACGATAAATTTTATCTTCTTTATCAAGACGTGCTATTCCTCTATTAGTAGGAATTTCAACTACATCAAGTTTGTAAATTTGTAAAAACTCACCTGCTTCAGTAGTAGCTGTACCTGTCATCCCCGCTAACTTCTTATACATACGGAAGTAGTTCTGTAATGTAATTGTAGCAAATGTCTGGGTTGCAGCTTCAATCTTTACATTTTCTTTAGCTTCAATTGCTTGGTGAAGACCATCAGAATAACGACGACCATCCATAATACGACCTGTTTGCTCATCAACAATCATAATCTTATTATCAATTACCACATATTCTGTATCTTTTTCAAATACTGTATATGCTTTTAACAATTGATTCAAAGTATGAATACGCTCACTTTTTACACCAAAATCTTGGAATAGTCTCTCTTTTGCTTCAGTTTCTTCCTCTTTAGAAAGATTCTTAGCCTCTATCTTAGCAATCTCAGTTCCAATATCTGGTAATACAAAGAAAGTCTCATCAGTATCCTGAGACAAAAACTTAATACCATGGTCAGTTAACTGAACTTGATTGTTTTTCTCTTCAATTACAAAATATAAAGCTTCATCAACTTTATGCATATCACGATTATTATCTTGCATATATTGATTCTCAGTCTTTTGAAGCAGTTGTTTTACACCTTCTTCACTCAAGAACTTAATTAAAGCCTTATTTTTAGGTAAACTTCTATATGCTCTAAGCAATAAGAAACCTCCCTCTTTAGTATTTCCTTCTCGTATTAATTTCTTAGCTTCAGCTAGAAAACCATTAGCAAGTTTTCTTTGCATCTCTACTAAGTTAGATACTTTCGGTTTTAATTCATTAAACTCATGACGATCTCCTTGCGGAACCGGTCCAGAAATAATTAATGGCGTTCTAGCATCATCAATTAACACAGAGTCAACCTCATCGACAATTGCATAATTATGTACTCTTTGCACTAATTCTTCTGGCGTATGAGCCATATTATCTCTTAAATAATCGAAACCGAATTCATTATTCGTTCCATATGTAATATCAGCAGCATAAGCAGCACGACGTCCCGGAGAGTTTGGTTGGTGATTATCAATACAATCTACAGTCATACCGTGGAACTCAAATAAAGGTGCTTTCCACTGACTATCCCTTTTAGCAAGGTAATCATTCACCGTAACTAAGTGAACTCCTTTTCCTGTCAATGCATTCAAATATAATGGAGAAGTTGCAACTAATGTTTTTCCTTCACCTGTTTGCATTTCAGCAATTTTTCCTTGATGAAGTACAATACCACCAATCATTTGAACATCATAGTGGATCATATCCCAAGTAACTTCTTTACCTGCTGCAGACCAAGAATTAGCCCAATAAGCTTTATCTCCTTCTATAGTAACATAAGGCTTAGTTTTAGCGAATTCAATATCTGCTTCTGTAGCTGTAACTTCTACTACAGGATTTTCTTTAAATCGTTTAGCTGTTTCTTTTACAACGGCGAAAGCCTCAGGAAGAATGTCAAATAATACTTTTTCAGTATTATCATAAGCAACTTTCTCTAAATTATCGATATCTGCATAGATAGCCTCTCTCTTATCGATATCTTGAGTTTTCTCAATTTCTTCGCGATATGAAGCAATTTTTGCATCTTGATCTGCTCTTGATTGTTGAATTTTTTCTTTGAAAAAAATCGTTTTTGCTCTTAATTCATCATTAGACAAACTACTTAGAGCACTCTCGTGTGATTTTATTTTTTCTACTAATGGTTTAATTAGTTTGATATCTCTTTCCGATTTATCACCCACAAAAACCTTTAATATCGTGTTTATGAGACTCATAAATTATGTTATTTATATTTTCTTTATATTTCAATCTTCAAAAAATAAATAAAAAAAAGCCTTAATTAAGGCTTTTTTTATTTATTATTTCCTTAGTATTCATCCTCATTCCAAAGATAATCTTCGTCTGTAGGATAATCAGGCCAAATCTCTTCCATTGACTCATAAATCTCTCCTTCATCTTCGATAGATTGTAGATTTTCTACTACCTCAAGAGGAGCACCTGTTCTAATTGCATAATCAATAAGTTCATCCTTTGTTGCAGGCCATGGAGCATCACTTAAGTAAGATGCTAATTCTAACGTCCAATACATCTCTATTCGATTTTAATTTTATTGCAAAAATAATTTTTATTATGAAATTAACAAGCATTTTTTATTTTATTTCATACTCTTCTAAGAACCTAACTAGTAAATTTAAGTTTTTTAATGGAAAAGATATTTTTTCACATCTCTTTTCTAGGAATCCACTTTACTTCGCTAGCTCCTAAATCGAAAGTCAACTTTCGTGCCAACACAAATAAATAGTCAGAAAGGCGGTTCAAATACATAAGTACCTGCTCATTTACAGGTTCTAGCTCATTTAGTGCTACTGACAGACGCTCCGCTCTGCGGCAGATACATCTAGCAATGTGACAGAATGACACAGTCTGATGTCCTCCAGGTAAAACAAAATGTGTCATTGGGGGAAGCTTCTCTTCCATCAAATCTATTTGTTTTTCCAAATAAAGAATATCCATTTCACTAATCTTTGGGATATTTAATCTTTCTTTTCCATTTTTAAGAATCATTTTTTCTGGATCCGTTGCTAATATAGCACCGACAGTAAACAATCGATCTTGTATTTCAATCAATACCGTTTTGTATTGTTCATTTATCTCTTGATCCCTAATTAATCCAATATAGGAATTCAATTCATCAATTGTTCCGTAACTATCAATCCTAATATGATGTTTAGGAACCCGTGTACCTCCAAATAGAGCCGTAGTCCCCTTATCTCCTGTCTTAGTATATACTTTCATCTAATGAGCTTTTAAATTACCAAAATACAATAAAAAAGCCAAATACGGCACCAATTACTTTATACGTTCATCACTTTCAATCAATCCATCTCTTAATCGAATAATACGATGAGCATGTTCAGCAATATCTTCCTCATGTGTAACTAAAATTACCGTATTTCCATTTGCGTGAATATCATCAAAAAGCTTCATGATTTCTAATGATGTCTTAGTATCTAGATTTCCAGTAGGTTCATCAGCTAAAATAATTGCAGGATGATTTACTAAAGCACGTGCAACTGCTACACGTTGTCTTTGCCCACCTGATAATTGGTTAGGATGGTGATCCATTCGATCACTTAATCCAACTAAATTTAATACTTCTGTAGCTCTTTCCTTTCGCTCGCTACTTGATTTACCAGCATAAATCATAGGAAGAGCAACATTATCCAGTGCAGTAGTGCGAGGAAGTAAATTAAATGTCTGAAATACAAATCCTATTTCTTTATTTCTAATTTCGGCTAATTGATCATCTTTTAAAGAACTTACATCTTTCCCATTAAGGATATATAACCCAGAAGTAGGAGTATCTAAACAACCTAAGATATTCATCAATGTAGACTTTCCTGATCCAGATGGCCCCATTAAAGCAACATATTCCCCTCTCTTAATTTGTAAATTAACACCCTTCAATACTTTTACTATTTCAGATCCTAATCTAAAATCGCGCTTTATATCTTTAATATCAATTATATAACTATCCATAACCTCATCTATATAATATTAATCTTAACTATTAGTAGTCCATTATCACTATTCGTTACAGAACTAATATTGTGAGTAATAAAAATAATAAAGCTAAATGAGATAATCTAAGATTATTACATTTTCTATCTAGAAGAAAAAAAAAATAAATCACTTTACCCTTAATCATATAACTTAATAAGATACTGAGGCAGCAGCTCCTTATTCATTCAATTCATTAAGTTTTGAATCATTTACTTGCCATTGCTGAGAAACAAAATTATTTATAAAAAGTCATTTACCAAACAACATTATGCAAGTTACATGCGAAGTATAAAATGTTGTTTTAATTGTTCATTACGAATGTATGCTAAACCGTAATAATAAAAATCAAGTGTAGCTGTAAAATTAGAATTACGGACTATTGCATCCCATAAATCTTCATTTACAACTCCTTTATCCGTAAAATCAATCATTACTATAGTGTCGTTATGCATTTTTTCAAGAATATGTTCAACCGTAAGGTTAGATTTTTTATCTGCCCCTATCCATATCAAATCATAATTATTATTTGCATTGTAATCATCAACATTCATAGTACTACTATTAAATATTGCATTAGGGCTGTAATATTGTATTACTCGATAAGGAAAGGCTTCTTTCTTAGACCTACTTTTCCACTGGGAATTTTTTGGATACAAACCTTTAGTTAATAAATTAAACACAAAAGGTGAATGAACACTATGCTCATTACCTGAATTTAACCAAAATCTAAAATAGCGTTGCTTTCTTCCCATTCTTCAAAGCATTAAAAATAAAGTATCAAAAATACAATAGTATTATTAAACAAAAAAAGCTCATCAAATGATGAGCTTTTGTGACCACGGCAGGATTCAAACCTGCAACCTTCTGAGCCGTAATCAGATGCGCTATTCAGTTGCGCCACGTGGCCGTGTTTGTGTGTAATCTAAAAATTGTGACCATGGCAGGATTCAAACCTGCAACCTTCTGAGCCGTAATCAGATGCGCTATTCAGTTGCGCCACATGGCCTATTGCTTATTGCGAGTGCAAATATAGAACGTTATTCTTTAATTACAAACTCTATTCCTAAAAAAAATACACCTTTATTTCACCAACCACTTTAACCTATTTACTATTAAGTATTTGTGTTTAATATTTTTTTTACATTTTTTCTATCAAACAATTTATCACAATCAAAAAACAGTCAAATACAAGGATAGCAAAGCAATTCCTATCTCCTAAAACTTAGAGTTTGGAGTAGAAAAATAAAGATAAATTATTGCTGTAATAACAAAAAGAATTAATACAAAATAAAAAGAATTACCAGTAAACAGTCCAAATACCAAAAATAAGATTGTAGCTATTGCTCCAATAAATAAAAAATTAAAGCTTTTCTTATCTATTAATTCATCATCCCACTCCTCTTCTAATTCCCTTAACTCTTCTTCTTTTTTCTGTTTATAATCAAGATATTCATCTGTACTATTAAATCGCTTAACACTTATAAAACGCCTTACAATTAAAAACATTACAACAGCAACCCCTAAAAAGATAATCACTTCACTCATGAAAGAATCTACTTTTTTATGTTTTTTTACTGTCCGAAAGTAATAATTTAATAATAACACACAAAGAAATAACATAATTATATGCCTATTATATAAAAAAAAGGATGAACTAATTAAATTAATTCATCCTAAATCTATTACAATGCAATAACAGACCTTATATTATGTCAATAACTTATTATTTCTCACTTAAAGTTTTCAAGAAATCATCATTATTGTCTGTTTTTCTAATATTATCAATTATAGAAGTCATTGCTTCTACAGAATTCATATCATCAACTACTTTTCTAACTACCCATAAACGTTGGAGGGCTGACGCATCCAATAATAAATCATCACGTCTAGTACTTGACGATGTAATATCAATAGCAGGGAAAATACGCTTATTAGATAATTTTCTATCTAACTGAAGCTCCATATTACCAGTACCTTTAAACTCTTCAAAGATTACCTCATCCATTTTAGATCCAGTATCTACTAATGCCGTAGCAATAATACTAAGTGATCCTCCATTCTCAATATTACGAGCTGCTCCGAAAAAGCGTTTTGGTTTTTGTAAAGCATTAGCATCTACACCACCACTTAATACTTTTCCTGATGCAGGCTGTACAGTATTATATGCACGAGCCAGACGAGTAATAGAGTCTAGTAAAATTACTACATCATGACCACATTCAACTAATCTTTTTGCTTTCTCCAAAACGATATTCGCTACCTTAACATGGCGATCTGCTGGCTCGTCAAATGTCGAAGCGATCACTTCAGCATTTACACTTCTCTGCATATCCGTCACCTCTTCAGGACGCTCATCGATAAGTAATACAATTAAATATGCTTCAGGATGATTAGCCGCAATAGCATTTGCCACTTCCTTAAGCAACATTGTTTTACCAGTTTTTGGTTGAGCGACAATCATACCACGCTGTCCTTTCCCGATAGGAGAAAACATATCCATTATTCTTGTCGAAACAGTACTTCTCTTACCGTCTAAGGTAAATTTCTCTTGAGGGAATAAAGGAGTTAAATGCTCAAATGAAACACGATCGCGGATTGACTGAGGATTATGACCATTTATTTTCAATACTTTTACCAATGGAAAAAACTTTTCTCCTTCTTTAGGAGGACGTACAATTCCCTTTACAGTATCACCAGTTTTTAGTCCGAATAAACGTATTTGTGACTGAGAAAGATAGATATCATCAGGTGATGATAAATAATTGTAATCAGCAGAACGCAAGAAACCATATCCATCAGGCATCATCTCGAGAACACCTTCACTTTCAATTATACCATCGAACTCATAATCAGGTTCGCGATAATTATTGCGTTTGTTATTCTTATTCTGATTATTGTTATGACCCTTTTTTTGTTCGTTTTCTGAACTAGAAGTAGTTTGTGTATTTGTATTTGAACCTGATTCTGAAGTTATTTCTGCTGGTGCAACAGTGTTGTTTTTATCCACTGTATTATGATCAGCTACTTCATCAGTATTATTTCTAAAAGATTGTTTAGGACGTTGCTCTCTGCGTTGATTATTATCTTTTCGGTTGTCCGTTTTCTTTTTATTATTAAAATCTCTTTTATTATTATCTTTAGAAAAATTACGTTCCTCCTTCTCTTTCTCTACATCTACAGTATTTGATGGAGCAGCAGTATTTACTGCATTCACGCTTTTATCTTCTTCTATTCTACGCTTAGGTTGGCGTTCTTCACGATTACTATTTTCAGCTTTATCAGAAGGATTTTTCATTGCCAAATTACTCGCAACAATCTCTTCTGTTTTAGCTACTCTAGGTCTTCTTACTTTCTCCTTACCAGACTCAACTGTTGCTTCTGTTTTGACAACTGAAGCCGGAGCAGCAATTTTCTTTTCCTGTTTAACTTCTACTTTTACTTCTTTTACATTTGAACCTTGTTGTTCAATAATTTTACTAATAAGTAAATCTTTCTTTAAACCTGAGGTACCAGCTATCTTAGCTTTCTTAGCAATATCTTGAAGATCCGAGACCTTCATCTTTTGTAATTCGGAAATTTCAAACATATAAATGTTTATAGATTATAAAATATTGAGTTGTGTGTGTTTATTTTTAAAAAACAAGAATGGAATTTAAAACTAGAATTGCCGTATTATGAAGAACTTACGACAGAACTAGTGCAATATTACGAATTAATTTTAAAAAACAATAGGTTTTTATTAAAAAGAAACATTATTTTTGTGCTTATCAATTCACAAACTATGATACAACGTATTCAATCAGTCTATCTATTTGTAGTTTTTATTATAATGGGAATTATTTCTTTATTCACCCCATTATGGACAAACGGACTAGGTGATAAAGTATTTGTAGGGAACACTCCTAGTACGGCTATTCTATTTGGTGCAAGTGCTGCATTGAGTATCATTGCTATATTAGGATATAAAAACAGAAAAAGACAGTTTGTGATGAACCGACTGAATATAATATTAAATTTTATACTAGTAGGATTATTTGTATATCGAACACTAATGATATCTGGAGAAACTGCGGAAGCTATTTCTGAGAAAGGTATTGGGATGTTCCTCCCTATTGTTTCTATCCTGTTACTTGTATTAGCTAACAGAGCCATCAAAAAGGATGAAGATCTTGTAAAATCTGTGGATCGCTTACGATAAACCTAATATCTTAGTTTATTAGTGCGTTAAAAAAGCCGAACTTTAAAGTTCGGCTTTTTTGTTTTTAGGCCATTCTATTATCTCCAAATCACTAATTTTACCTTCGTTAATCTTAAAACGAAGCATAGTACGCACCTGATGGAATCCACTAATTCCTGCTGCGCCAGGATTCATATGCAACACATTATTTTGTTGATCAAATTGCACTTTTAAAATATGTGAATGCCCACAGATATAAATATTGGGCTTATATTCTTTTAAACGCTCTTTAACAACTGTCTTATATTTACCAGGGTATCCCCCAATGTGAGTCATATAGATTTTCATGCCTTCACATTCAAAAAATTGTTCTTCAGGAAACTCTAAGCGAGCTTCTGTCCCATCAATATTCCCATATACAGCTCTCACCGGTTTTACAGTTTTTAAAATATCCGTTACTTTGAGATCGCCAATATCGCCTGCATGCCATATTTCATCCGCTTGCTCTGCATATTTCATAATATGCTCATCTATGCAACCATGTGTATCTGATAATAATAAAATGTTCTTCACTCTAATCTTTATTTAAAAAGAAAGCTTCCCTTACGAGAAGCTTATCTATCAATTATTCCGTATAATACAAAATTAACTCTTCTATTGCATCTTGACAAACTGGACAAAAAGAAGGATATTGATTTGTTTTCATTCTACAATCTAATGTTCCTTTATATATTTTTCGTCCCTCTAATCCTTCGTATGCACCAATAGTATATTTTTTACTATCCTTAATATCGGTAGGTATTGGTGTTCCTTTTTTTAATTTCTTTTTCCATTTACTGTCAAAATCCACTAAGGTGGTGATATTCTTTTCCCAAGGCTCTGTTTTATTTGAAATAAAATCACTTAACACATCTTCTTCGTAGAAATACTCATCAGCTAATCCCGCAAAACTATGTCCAAACTCATGCACGACTACTGGTTTGAAATCTTTATGTCCTGTCGTTGTCAATGTGTAAGAATTAAAGATTCCCCCTCCTCCATACACATCTGTATTTGCTAAAATAATAATATGCTCATAAGGAATACCTGCTAATATATCGTGTAGCTTCTTAATGCGATTCGTCGTTAAATAACGCTCAGAATAAAAAGTATCAAAATTAGATTCAACGGCTGTCTTTTTCCAATTTCCTTTACGAGGAACACTCACTCCTGAATCCAATGATACACTTTTTACAGCAATAAAATTAAAATTATCAGCAAATTTATCAAAAGGTTTGTGTCCTAAAATCTGCTCTATTGATATTTTTACAGCATCCATAAATTTGTTGATTTCTTTTTCTTGAAATCCCTCAGCGACAAAGACTACATTAATAGCTTTATTATTATCTTTTGCTTTATGAACGTAAACGTGTTCTGTCACGTTTTCTAAGCCTTTATTATGAATTAAAATATCCTTTGGATCCACGTAATGAACTAACTTATCTTTTTCATTTCCATTAATATCAAATAACACTAATTCTATTCTAACTTTATTTTTCGGAAACGGAACTAAGAATACATTCTCAAAACTTTTTGTCAAACGAGTAGCTTCCTCAGTAGTCAACCACTCTTGAAATAAAGTACTAAAACTATTAGTATAAATTAAATTATCTGTTTCTGTATCAAAAACACGTACTTGACCATTTCCCTTTAAAGCGTTTTCGCTTAAATGATGCTTGCGCCCTGACCACTCTGGATAAGATGCTAATTCATCTAATAAAATAAATTGCTTATTCACATCCCCACCAAAAATATAATCCAATCTCAACGTTTTGTCTTCAAAATATTTTTCAAATTCCTGTGCATGTCCAATAGTACTTACACAAAGTAGCAAAAACATAAAAAGTTTTTTCATAATCTATAATTTAATCAATCTGGTTAGTTAAGGGGTAAAAATAAAATAATTTAAACACTCACTGCCTACTAAATTTATTAATAAAGATAAACACAGAGATAATGCAGCAATAATAAAAACAACAAAAAAACATGTATCAATAGCATATCTAATAAAAATATCAAAATAAACCACTAATAATTAAATATTTAACTTTTTATCACTATTTTTAATAAGTTCATTAAAAAATAATAATTATGAAAAAGAATCTTATCCTATTATTAGCATTTATTTGCACATCGACCCTATTAGCACAAGAGCAAAGGAATAATGATAAACAACATAAACATACAAAAGAAAAAAAAGTCAAAAAGAAAAAGAAAAGAA
>NZ_BAEX01000056.1 GCF_000246945.1 Myroides injenensis M09-0166 | reverse complement strand
GTCCTCCAATTCGTTGATATTCCATATATCAAAGGTAAACATTTTTAGAAGCTGAAAGCTAAATGCTCTAAAGTGCATAGTTTTAACTACAGTTTGCGACCAATAAAAGTATGACAGTAAGTTCGTTTTTATAATGTTTTAAAATTGTAAAAAAATCAGGATTATCACATACTACATTAAATAAATCTAGATTAAAACACTTCAAATCCACTATAACCATTCAGATTATTAATGGTATGAACACTATTTCAATTTCTTTTAGTATTATTGATAGAAAGTCACAATAGGTGGATATACACTCTATACATATTTTTGAATTACCTATCTTGCGTCTTTAACAAGTACAATATTAAAAATTAGAGTCTCTATAAATTATAGGGACTTTAATTTTTAAGTAGTAAGCTTAACATTGTTTATCTTGATGTAATCAAGTACAAAAACAACATTTATTACTAAGTAGTATTATACAGAATTCTATAGTAAGCTAAAGTAGATTCTCAATTCCTTTTTCCAATATTAAATCTCTATTCTCTTTTAAAGCCTCAATAGTTGGACAAACGTATTCATCGATTTTTATACCTACTTTCTGTGTTTCAGAACCGTCTGGATAATAAATACCAATACCTGAAAACATAACCTGTATATTACCTGGCAGCATTAAGGTACTTACATTTCCATCTGCACCAGCAGTTTGTGTTCCAAACACTTTTACATTAGGAGAAGTTTGTAAAGCCATTGTATAAAACTCTCCTGCACTCATAGTATTTTCATCTACTAAAACAGATATTTTACCAGAATAATAATGATTAGCATCACCATAAGTTAGGCTCTCATCAGATAAATTTTCACTACCTAAATTATACTTATTTGGCAAACTATATTTAACAAAAGGAACACCTTTATTTGTAAAAAACTTCATCAACTCTCCTAAATCAATCATTGGATATTGACGAAAATCAATAACAATACCTTGTTTGTTTTTATAACTCTCCATAATGCTACTTAATTCACCTTGTTTAAGAGCTCCTATATTTATATATCCTATATTCTCTTCAATATCTTTGTGAGAAGATAAAGCTCCTTCATAGTAGTTAAAATCTTTTACATGGACAGTAGATAATACTTCAGTAAATTCCTTTTGTCCATTTCGTAATTCTAATGCTAATTCTTCACTATTAGTTCTTAACATAAAAGGCATAGTATTAAAAAGTTTTGTGTTTTCATTAGAAGAAGGAAAAAAGTTTTCTCTTTCTTTAAATACCTCCAAGACATCTCTTCCTCCAATAGTTTTTATTTCATCTCCAATACGAACCCTATATTCCTCTTCTCTCCCTTTAATTAATTCTGTTACAACAAGTTTATTTTCTATAAACTGAGTTTTCATGGGGATAGTTCTCATACCCAAAAAACTATTCATTAATGTATCACCTTTAGCATTAAAGAAGGAATGCCCATCTCCTAGCTCTTTAGTTAACATCATTAAATCCATTTTATACGCTAACTCATCCTTATTAGATAATAGTTTATATATATATAGTTCTAAAACATCATTCCAGTTCTTAACAATAAGGTTCTTATAGGGGAAAAAATACTTTATTGCATTCCAATACGAAATAAAGATAACAGACGAAAACCATGATCTTTAAAGCTAATGTCTTTATATTCTTTTTCATTGACAAATATTACATTACCTACATTTGGGTAAAAATCAAGATAATAATGATCTTTAGGTATTATAGTAGTCTCAAGTCCAAAACTAAGTTTCCATTCTTCTAACTTTTCTAAGAAATCTTCTTGCTCTACAATAGGCATAATCCTAAACAACTCATAATCCCAATTATACTCCCCCTTTGTAACTTTAGCATTAGTATATTTCAACTTTCCCCAAACTTTGCATAACTCAGCTAATCGCTTTACAGTGGTATCTTCAAGCTTTTCAAATCTAATTTGAGAACTATTATCAAACTCACGATCAAGTTCAGCTCTTGGGGGTAATTTTTCAATATTTGGGAGATTTTTAATATTTTCACCATCTAGTGTTACAACAAAATCTTTAAACCAAACATCTCCTAGTCCTGACATCCCTGCAGCTATAACAATAGTATCAGTTGCAGGATCTAAATAAAGTCTAACACTATACCTCTTCCAATCGGTGCTCCCTGTAACCTGATAGCTATCTAATAGAGCATAATTGATTGATCTACCTCTTTTTAAGAGATTAATCATTATTTTAGCATCCCCATGTTCAATATTTTCACTCTTTATCAAAGTAGATAACTCAAGAGTATCTCCTTTATAACCGTTGGGAATATTATTTAAAACGTTACAATAAGAATGATCGTCACCAGAAGATTTCATATAAATAGACTTCTCTTTTCGATCCAAAGTATCAATTATAACATTATAATTTGATTTCCCTTTTTCAATATACCAAGTACCTATCAATGGATTTTTTTTTATACAAATTTTGAAAAAGAACAGATTCTTTTTCTTGAGAAAAAACGATAAATGGCAATAATAATATAAAAAACTTTAGAATCAACTTTATCATAATAAGATTGAATTAGGTTAGAAAAACACAAACACCTTTAAATCAAATTATTGAAGATAAAATAAATTACTCTCTTTACAAATAATACTTTACTTTTCCTTTCTTATTTAATTATAACTAAATAGTAATTGTGTCATATTAAACAAACTTAACTATGGTTAATGCATTTACTACCTCCCCCTCCAAAACATTAAGAATAATGGTCAAATTCAAACAGTTTTTGTTAACAAAAGAATAATATTTGTCGATTATTAATATACCGAGTCTTCTCTTTAAATCTAATCTATTTAAATATTTTAAACTTAATTATAATTTATTATTGTTAAAAATGAACTCTTGTAAATCCATTAGTTCTCCTATAATTTAAAAAAACTTAATCTTATAAAATACAGTTTATACATATTTTTTCACTGCTCTTAAAATTCCCTTATCGGCAAGTGCAACGTTTTTTATTGCATATTTTAAATCAATACCATATTTAATAATTCGTTCTCTTGTACACCATTCTTCAAAAGCATATTTTCCTTTTGATTGATTTATAGCACGTAGGGTTACTTTTACATTCTCTTCACAATTTACAACTTTAGCAATTTGCTCATTCGTCAAACGATCTCTATATTTCATAAATATAAACTCAGCTGAACGAATATGTTCATAATCATAAGCTTCACCACCTTGAATCCTTTTCTTTGTATAACAATCAATAAAAAGCGTTTTTCCAGTTTCTTTTTTTTTCGCTTTGAGATGCATCTCTTCTTTTACTTTCTCAAATACAAAATCAATTTCTTTCCTTCGATATGGACGATTTGGATCTAATTCTTGATTCTTTTCTTTTCGCTCTCTTAACCTCTTTTTTGTCCTTATTGTTTTATTACTATACTTTCTTATCGGATAAGAATCTATAATTCTAATTCTTAAAGCACTCATTATTCTAATTAACAGATGAACGCACATCCATAAAATACAAACAACAATGAGCGCAATAAGAAGCCAAACTAACCATAACATCCAAGTTCTACCAATCTTTTGTTCTGCAGACCAATCTGCAAATTGGTTTAAATCATAGATGGTAGGTACATCATTAAACTCATCAATATCCTCAGATAGTAAAAAAAAACCTCCCTTGAATTTTTGTTTTCCAAATTCAGGTAGTAATTTCAATCCAACAACTAAATCCTGTTTATCTACTGAACTAGCATTTAGTTCAATCTGATTATTCTTAGCTAAAACTGAATTGTAATAAACTTGTATTCCTTCTATTATATTACCTAGAGAGTCCCCTAGCATAATAACTGCTGTTGAACCTGACCTTACGCTCTCCTCATTAAACTCTATTTCGATAGTTTTTGTAAGATAGATAGTGTCTGTCAAAAACCAACTAGGAGTGTACTGAAGTGATTTTACTAAAAAAGAAGGTTTTGAACGTAAATAATAAAATGGCTCATCAAATTTCTTAACACCAAAATCAAAATTTTCCCATTTTTCTTGAGTCTTATTTTTACAAGCAAAAAATAACATTCCTATGCATATTAGTAATAAAGTCTGCCTCATCTTTATTTTTTTTCTTTAATTAATATTTTTCTAACTCCACGGTTTTGTATCTTCAACCTAACTTGCTCTGGAATAACAAATAATAATGGATGTTCATCTTTTCCATAATCTAAAGTAAAAGTTAAGTCAACCTCAAGAGGCAAATCTTTCAAAGGTAGTAGTTCTTCTATTTCTAAAACCAACGATAAATCATGATTTAAAAGATTCTTTACTGTTTTAATTCTATAATATGGATTATCATTTAAAGTAGCTTTAACATCTAGATTATAGGTAAACTCCGTAGAGGTATTTCTTTTATACTGAATTTTAATATGTTTGTTATTTTTAATATTAGCTTTCCACCCATAACTCGTTCCTAAAAAGGTAATATCAACATCGGGAGATTTAATAATATAAAGCTGTTTAGTGTCTTTAATAGTCTTTTCTAGCTCTTCATCCTCAGAAACCTTAGTCAACATTACATAAAAGCCAAAATAATATTTTTTAGCTGCAAAATCTTCCCACGCTTTTAATTGGTTATACAATATTATTTTTTCTGGGCCAGTATTATGAATTCCATCAGTCAATAAAAACAAATAATTCAATTTATCAGGATTTACTTCTTCTTCACCTGCTTGCCAAGCATCTGCAATATTTGTATCACCTTTTCTTACTTGTAAATTATTCACATAACTTCGAATACTATCCATCTCTTCTATTAAGAAAGTTTTTTTCTCATGAACTTTATTAGTAAAAGTTATTAAAACAATTTCTGTGTTTTTTGATTCAATTTTCTCAAGAGCTTTTACCAAACTAAGCTTAACATCTTCAAATATATTTTCTGTTCCTCCCTGCCCTCTCCCTTCCATCGAAGCAGTAACATCAAACAAATAAATTCTTTTTTCCAATTTGTCAACTTGTGCATATATTACTGTACAATACATAATTGACAGAAAAAACAAAATATAACGCTGTAATATTATTTTCATAAATTTCGTTTTATTATCTATCTAATTCACAAATAAAGAAAAAATAACTACCCCAAAAAGAGCTAAAACTAGAACTAATAGCCCACCAAGTATCCAAATTAACCATTTTACCATCCGAACTAAACTAGCAAGACTATTACTATAATCTTTCAAATAAGCCTCTATCACATGTAAAATTGCTCCTCCTGCTATCACCAAATCATCCAACCATCCAACAACAGGAATAACATCTGGAACTAAATCAATTGGGCTTATACCATATAATACTCCAAGAACTCCTACCAATAAAGCTCCTACTTTATTATTTTTCTCTTCTTTCACTTTATTCATATCAATGATTTTATATCTATTCAAAAAAGACGCTCCTTATTTCACTTATCAACTACTTTTAAAAAAAAGCTCATATTTATACTTTAATTTCCTCCTGAAACATCAAAAAAATAAATAATACTAGCTCTACAATTATTCTAACAAAACTTGGCAGTTAAATAACAGCAAGGCAAATATAATTTAGTACACTGTCAAAATGGACAAGCAAAAAGACTATTCTCTTTTTACAATTAAAAAGTCCATCTAATTTTAATAAAACTTTACTAACCCTCATTTTTATCAATTTTCAACAATTAATCAAGATTTAAAAAAGAACATCATACAGATTTACATATTATTTTTAAAACACTTAATAATATAACTTTAATTAAAATTACTATTTCACTTATTGAAGTCCTATAAATAAAGGGTAGACTGCCATTTTTTTTGAGTAAACATTAAAGACAATTTGTACTCTATGTTTTTGTAACTTTTATCGGATCAATTGATGAAACTGCTTTATCTAAAGGTGAACTATATACCATTATCACTAATAAATATAGCAAAGGAAAGAAAGGAAGCTTAGTGGCTATATTCTCTGGTACTAAGATAGAACCTATTGTTCAAAGACTTCTTACAATATCCTCTAGAACAAGAGCTAAGGTTAAAGAAGTTACACTTGATATGGCAAATTCTATGAAAAATATTGTAACTAAATGCTTTGTCAATGCTGTGCAGGTAACTGACCGTTTTCACGTACAGAAACTTGTTAATGAAGCTGTACAAGATATTAGAGTACAAGAACGCTGGATAGCTTTAGATGCCGAAAACACTCAAATATTAGAAACTAAAAATGAAGGTACACACTTTACACCTATTGAGTTTGATAATGGGGATACAGCCAAACAACTACTTATAAGAAGTAGGTACTTACTAACAAGAGATTGTAGTAAATGGCCAACTAATCAAAAACAAAGAGCTGATTCCCAACTTTTGTACTTGATCCCCACTTTTGAACAAAATGCGATACCCCTAAAAAAGAAAAAACCTATAACTCATTGTGAATCATAGGTTTTGTGCTTTTTTACTAACTTTTGAAAAGTTACTATTTATAATTTCGCGGAGAAAGAGGGATTATAACCTATATATTAATAGACTTCTTTTAAATATTATTTACTTATATATCAATAAGTTAAAAAATGGAGTGTTTTATAAAATGTGATTAGATAGTATATGATAGTATAAAAATTGGGTGTATATTTGGGTGTAAATACCTATCATTATGACTATAAAAAGAAAAGTAACTTTCGCTATTGAAAAAAGAAAAAAGGACAATATTCTTGTAGTTGAGAATGTTCCTATCAGAGCTCGTGTTGTGTATAATGGTGGACGAGTTGAGCTCTTTACGGGTTATCGAATTGATGCATCCAAATGGGATGAACAAAAAGAAAGAGTCCGTAATGGTTGTACCAACAAACTTAAACAAAGTTCATCAGAAATCAACACTGCAATTAGTGAACTATCTACAATCATTGATAGAATCTTTAAAGAGTTTGAGCTAAAGAATGAGATGCCTTCTTTTGAAATCTTTAAAGATGAAGTAAAACGATACTCAGATAAACAAACAATATCTGCTACAGAAAAGAATCTCTTTACTGCTTTTGATGAGTTTGTAAAAAGTAGTGGTAAACGCAACGATTGGACTGATGCTACCTACACCAAGTTTAACACAGTTCGTTCGCATCTAAGTAACTTTAAGAGTAATTTTCAGTTTTCTGATATCAATGAGAAAGTACTCCTTGATTACGTTACCTTTCTTAGAGAAAAGAAATTAATGAGAAACAGCACCATTGAAAAACAGATTAGCTTTTTAAAGTGGTTTTTAAAATGGTGTAGAAGTAACAACTACACTATTGCATATAACTTTGAAAGCTTTAAACCCAAGCTTAAGGAAACCTCTAAGCGTATCATTTTCTTGACTCAAGAAGAACTAGAGAAAATCAAGGCAAAAGACTTAAGTGACAAACCTTATTTAGACAGAGTGCGTGATGTACTTCTTTTTTGTTGCTATACGGGACTTAGATATTCAGATGCTTATAATCTTACCAAACAGGACATTAACAATGATGTAATTGAGTTTGTAACCAAGAAAACAAACGATCTTCTACGAGTGGAACTAAATAAACACAGTCGAGCTATTTTAGATAAATATAAAGATGTACCTTTTGAAGATGATAAAGCACTACCTGTTATCTCTAATCAAAAGATGAATGACTATGTTAAAACACTTGGTCAAGAAGCTGGGATAGATGAGCCTATTAGAGAAACATATTATCAGGGAAATAAACGAATTGATGAAGTAAAACCTAAACATGAACATCTTAGTACTCACGTAGGAAGAAGAACCTTTATATGTACTGCTTTATCTTTGGGAATACCTGTACAAGTAGTAATGAAATGGACAGGACATTCTGATTATAAATCTATGAAACCGTATATTGATGTAGCCGATACAATCAAAGCTAATGCAATGACTAAATTTGATACGATATGAGCGATATAACTTCCATTAAGCTAAGTCAGTACTCTAAATTATTAGATAGGCTTTTAAATGAGCTAAAAACAGATAAATTCGTTAATGATATTTGGCAATGTTATAAGCAAGAATCTTATACTATCGTTTATAAAGAACTTGATTCAATCGATTTTGAAGTTTTGCTCATTGAGCTTAGAAATAACAACTTCTCAAAAGGAGTTTTATACAACATCGTTTCAATTATAGACAAGCTTAATTTACTGTTTGAAGAGTATAATACTCAGATACAAAGCTTAGATTTATATAAGCTATATCACAAGGTTTATATATCACATTTTTTTGATGACAAGATTAAACTTGCCATTGAAGATTTAAAACATGTACAAGAAAGAGAAATTCCTTTAGAAGCGCCTAAGAATCTTAATGAAGTAGATATTGAATACTTTAAAAATGAACTAGAGAAAATTAGAAATGAAAAGTTCCTATTCGAAAAAGAGAATACTCATCTGCTAACGGACTATTATAGTTTGTTTAAAAGTCATATCAGTAAAACCAAAGGTTGGATTACAACCTACTTTCCAGAGGAACGATTAAACTTAGACGATGATATTTTTACAAGTATGCAAGTTAACCTTCTTTATGAAGAGTGTATCTTGATGCAATGCTTCACAACTAATGATTTGAGTTTTGAAGATTTCTATCTAATTTTAAATAGAAGAAAACCTAAAACTCCCTTTACTCAATCTTTTAAACAAGTAACCAAGTTTGCTAAAGAGTTAAAGCCATATACAGATAAGGTTGATAAACAAATTAAAGACCATTGGAGAGAATTTGTTTGTAGTGAGCTTAATTTAAATGTGAATACAATTAAGTCTTATGGGCATAGAACGAAGCTATATTAAAATACTTTAAATTAATAATATTCCTTTTTTTTAAATGTTTTAAGAAA
This sequence comes from Myroides injenensis M09-0166, assembly GCF_000246945.1. Taxonomy (GTDB): domain Bacteria; phylum Bacteroidota; class Bacteroidia; order Flavobacteriales; family Flavobacteriaceae; genus Flavobacterium; species Flavobacterium injenense. Next base: position 15,193 of record NZ_BAEX01000056.1, on the reverse strand, counting down.
AGTAAAAAACTCATCAAAGTCAACTTCATTTGTTAATAATCCATCAAGATAGTATTTGGATTCATCTTCAAATTTTCTTGAATTATAAGGAGAGCCTTTAGCTGCAATGATAAAATTATACTTAGATAGGTATCTAATACGAAGTTCAGCATCACTTGCGTCTATTATTTTACCCCATACTTTAGTTGCTCCATCCTCATAGTGTTCTCTTTTTATTGGTTTTTTCCAAAATAGTAAATACTTTATTAATCCATACTCCTCTTGATAGTAACCAAATTCTTTGATATACTTTTGAATTTCTTCCTTTGAAATTTCTCTCACCCCAGTAGGAAGTTCAGCAGAAGTTTCTACATAGACAAAGTCTCTAAAATATGAGTCTCCATGATATGCTGCAATTTTTTTTATTTTTAACTGACTAATATCCATTAAAACTTTACTTCTCCCTATTTTATTAAATTTACTTATAAAGAATGAAGAAGTCCCTCTAAACCACCAAATTGGGTCACTTTCACAATTAAGTGTACCATTTTTATATGTTAAAGGGTTTTGTAGCAACATTTGTAGTCTATTGGTTGATTCTGAAGGACTATTAAACCATTCTAATCCTCTTAATCCGGGAAAAGTTTTGGCCATCCTGGATGAAAATAAAGTCGTTGAAGGTTCTGATGCATTAGGTCTTTCTTCTTTTATACTATTTTCTTTATAAAATATTTTTTTCTTTACATTAGATAAAAATAAAAGAAGATAGTTTATAATTAATATTATTAAAACGAGAGATGTTAATAAAAAAATCCACATAGATATTTCTATTCTAATCAACAAGAAAGTTCTTATTGATTCATAAATTTCTTTTAATGAAATACTTAAAATAATTTTCTTCATCAAATAAAATAACCCTCCTAAAACCGCAAGTACTCCAGATGCGATTACTTTACTCCAAACAGGATCTTTCCAGTATTCCTTTATTTTATCTTTTATCTTATCCATTACTATCTGATATCTTTATTTTATAAAAACAATTTACTCTTTTGAAAAAGCAAATCTACTAATAAATAGAATCGATATTAATCTATTAGGGTGGTTTAAAGTCTACTTTAAAAAAACAAGGTATTTAAAATCACACATTAAATATTTAATTAAATACAATGTATTTATTATCAAGACTTTGTGTTTAATTACAATTCCATTTATCACATACTGTCACAGAGTTTGATAGGTAGTTTTACAATGTTCGAACAAAGCAATTGTACAACCTAAAAAACTTTATAACATGTATTTAAACGAATTAAAAGAAAAGCCTGTTTGGCAAATGACGGGGCAAGAGCTATTAAACTTATTAAAAGAAGTAGCTATAAACGAATCACCAAATTCTACTACCAACCAATCAAAAGAGACTCTTAGTAAACGTTACGTTTATGGAATACGAGGTATAGCTGAATTATTTGGTTGCAGTATATCTACTGCCAACAAAATAAAAAAAGATGGTAAAATCAAAAGTGCAATCTTGCAGTATGGTAGAAAGATCATTGTAGATGCCGAGCTGGCATTAGAACTCTTTTCAAAGAAGTAAAAGGATAACTACTACAAAACATCCTTTGTAAGAATTATAATCAATTAATTTAAATCAAGAAGTATTATGTCCTTAGATATACCTTATATCCGAGTAGGAACTTCTTATTTTAAAATTATCGAAAAACCGTTAATATCGGGCGATAAAGTTAAAGTAAGGGTTCGTTGGAACCGTGAAACTATTGTGTCGGATCACGGAAAGTCCTACTTGGAAAACATTTTAAAACTAGATGGGTTCTGCTGTATTCCTGATCATCTAAACTATCAGCTCTTAGTAGATAACTTTTACAATACCTATCATGAACTTCCAATAAAGCCAAGTGAAGAAAAGTTGAGTTTACAGCAATTAGAGAACAACATACCCAATTCTTTACACTTTGTAAAGCACATCTTCGGTGAGCAGTATCTCTACGGTTTAGACTATCTAAAGCTGTTATACGAACAGCCAACACAGCCTTTGCCTATACTTTGTTTGGTCAGCAAAGAAAGAGCAACAGGTAAGAGTTCCTTTATTAAGTGGCTTAAGACAATCTTTGGGCTTAATATGACCTACATCAAAGGAGATTCCTTTAGCTCTCAATTCAATGCCGATTGGGCAAGTATGTTACTTGTAGCTATAGACGAGGTCTTCTTTGACAGAAAAGAAATCACTGAACGCCTAAAGTATCTCTCCACCACCGATAAAGACAAAGTGGAAGCCAAGGGAAAAGACAGACAAGAGATTGAGTTCTTTGCCAAGTTTATCTTGTGCTCAAACAACGAGGACAACTTTATTCAAATAGATGAAGAAGAAATTAGGTTTTGGATCCGAAAGATTAAGCCCATTGAATCAGAAGATGTCTTTTTTGTAAATAAGCTCAAAAGTGAAATACCATATTTCATTGCGTTTTTGCTTCTAAGACCTTTAGAGTCGAAGCAAAAAACACGAATGTGGTTTACACCCAAGCAGATACTCACCGAGTCATTGTTAAAGCTAATTAGTAAAAACAAAGTTGAAGTAGCTATGATAGAACTCATACACCTTTGTTTTGAGAAGATAGGCGAGCAAATACTATGTATTGCTCCAAATGATATACTGCTTTTGCTTCGAAAAATAAACCCAAGGTTATTCATCTCTGCAAGTGAAATAAGAAAGACTTTAAAAAAGTGGGATTTCACTCCAGAAGATAACACCAAATCTTATCAAGGAATAGAACTTTTATCTCATGGAGAGTTTGTAAAAGTAGAACGCAGAGGACGGTATTATACCATAGAAAAACCTTTTTTCTATAAAACATTTGATGCTTTGATGCAAGAATAGATTAAACAACTGATAAACAATAATTTGACTTGCATCAAACTCTGCATCAAACTATAAAAAGACCTTATTTGATGCAAGAGTGATGCAGAAAACAAAATCAGTTTGATGCAGTGATGCAAGACTGATGCAAGACTGATGCAAAGTACTTAATTGAATTTCAATTAGATATACTCTTTCTGCATCATTGCATCAAATAAAACACACTTTTAACCCTTTAACCCAAAAGACTATGAATTGCGATACAGCCAAACAAATAAGAATAATTGACCTACTTGAAAAATTAGGTTATAGCCCCAAGAGAATAGCCAGTGAAAGTTGGTGGTATATCAGTCCGTTTAGACAAGAAAAAACACCTTCATTTAAAGTCAACTTAGTCAAAAACCTCTATTATGATTTTGGAGAAGGTACTGGCGGAACAACGCTCGATTTTGTGATGCGTTATAATAATTGTGATCTAAAATCCGCTTTGAGCATTTTAGACAACAATGTTTTTTCATTTGTTCAGCCGACTGTTTTTAACATCCCCCCACAAAGTGAAAAGAATTATGAAATAACAGCCGTTACAGAGATAGTTAACCCTTATCTTATACAATATACTAAAAATAGAAAACTATGTGTTAGAATGCTTAAAAAGTATTGTAAAGAGATACACTATACTTTGAATGATAAATCGTATTACGCCATTGGGTTTAAAAATAATGTAGATGGATACGAGCTTCGAAACAAGTATGTAAAGATGTGTTTAGGCTCTAAAGCTGTTTCTTATATCTGTAATAATTCTAAGAAGGTTGTCCTTTTAGAATCTTGGAGTGATTTTATAAGCTTTCTGACTCTCTACCCAAATGCAGAATACCGATTTGATTATATCGTGCTCAATTCGGTTACAACGCTAAATAGTACACTACAGACTGAGTTTAATACTTATCTGTATAAGTCTGATAAAATTAAATATGAATCAATTGTCTGTCTTTTTGACAATGATAAAGCAGGTGATTTAGCTACTGATAAAGTGCTTGATGCTTATGGAAATAATGTTGTTGATGGACGCTTATTGTATCAAAAGTACAAAGACTTAAATGATTATTTACTAACGATTAACCCAGACAATTCGGAGTGAGAAGTATAGGATGTTATTTGACTTGTGTACTCCGAAAAGGTGATTTGACCTGTGGATTATGCACTGTGATTTGACGTCCTAATTATCGAGATGTGTCTTTGTCCTTACAAATTGAAAATTTGAATCGGAACAAAGACCACTCGTTTTTCTCCCGAAGGTCGCAAAATTGGTAAGATGATGAAAAGAGAACACAAAATAGAATTTAGAGTTACCCTAACGGAATCTCTGCTTATAAAAAACAAAGCAGAGAAAATTGGCTGTAGCGTTTCAGAATATATACGCAGTACAGCTTTGGGGTATTCTTTGAGTTATAAACTAACACAAGATGAGATTGAGGTTTACAAACTACTAAATAAGTTTGCTGATAACTTTAGAAGAATTGGCAACCTGTTTAAACTTGGTGATACTACCCAAGTGAAAGAAATTACTGTTGAAACAGCAAACTTAATTAGATCTCATCTTCAAAAACTAAAGTAATATGATAGCTAAAGCAAAAACGTGTATTGGAGGGACAGCTCTTTTTAATTATGTGATTAATCCAAACAAGGGCTATGAGCTTGTTAGAAACAATCTTTCGGGGGAAGCTCCGAAAGATATGTTTCAAACGATGCAGATTTTGCAAAATCAAAACTCACGTTGTAAAAACAATACAATCTCCGTTGTTATTTCTCCTACTATCGCAGATAGCAAGAAGATGACTGATAAAGATTTAAACAATCTTGTCCATGATTTTTTAGTTGGTTTAAAGTTAGATCCAAAAAGCGCGCAATACATTGCTTACATCCACACGGAAAAAGAGCATAAACACATTCATATACTCGCTAATCGCATTGATGAAAACGGTAAGGCACTTAAGGATAATTATATCGGATTTCAAGCCCAACGCATTGCTCATGAGATAGCTTTAAAGTACGGTTGGGTTTCTATAAGACAGGAGAATGAAAACAAGAAAGAGCAAGTAAAGACTAATCAGAAACAAGTAGCCCAAGAGATTAAAAAAGCGCATTACTTTGTTTTAAAAGAGCACCCTAAAAGTTTACAACAGTATATTGATATGATGCGGATGCATCAAATAGAGGTGAATCCAAGTGTAAACAAACAAGGCAACATTCAAGGATATCGATTTATTCACTTACCCACTAATACAAACTTAAAAGCAAGTGAGGTTGACCGAAATATAAAACTCAATGAACTATTTGAAAATAACACTCCCAAACGAAGTGATGATTTGTTTCACACTGTTCTGTTCAAAGATCAAGGTACACAGATTTCATTTGAGAATTGGAGTACCAATACAGTGAGTCTGTTTAGTTTTCTAAACTCCCACAGCAATCACTATGAAGAATATATTCCTGATATGACTAAAAAGAAAAAACGAAAACAAACACAAATACTAAAACTTTAACTATGGCAAAGAAACAACCTACACTTACAGAACTCACTGAGCTACTCTTTAAGCAAGTAGTTTACTTGCAAGAAACAATGAAGCAAAATATCGCTCAGCAAACGGAGCTATCTAAAAGGATAAAGAATATTGAAGTGAAAGTAAACGTGTCTGAACTTAAAAAAGTAGAGGAAGAACAGACAGAACGGCTTCACTCTTATCTGAATCATTTTTGTATTAGATTACAGGCTATTAATGAACAGCATTACAAAGTAAATAAATCTATTAACTCAAAGAAGATTCTGTACTTAGTACTGCTTAATATTTTCTTTTTCTTGGTTGCTTGTTTGTGCATATACAAACTGAAATAGCAACATTGTTAGGTGAAGTATTTCAAATATTAGTTTTTTGTGTAACTTTACGATTCAATCTTTTTTAAATCAATGGCTTTATCTTATGAGCCTTCTTAACTCAGCTATTAATTATGGAACATAAAGTACACCAAGGAAGAAATGTAAAGCGTTTTAGAGAAATGCTTGGAATCAAACAAGAAGTTCTTGCTTTTGATTTGGGAGAGGATTGGAATCAAAAGAAGATATCTTTACTTGAACAGAAAGAAGTGATTGATAATTCATTACTACAACAGATTTCTAAGGTACTTAAAGTACCTGTTGAAGCTATTGAAAACTTTGATTCAGATCAAGTTCTAAATATTATCTCAAATACATTCCACGATCATTCAGTTCAAAATTATAATTGTAATATTAACCCTATTGAGACAATTGTACAATTACATAATGAAAAAATCGCTTTATATGAGCGTATGCTAAAAGAGAAAGATCAAATGATGAATCGTTTAGAGAAGTTGATTCAAAGTAAGTAAACATTAGTTTATATCAATATAACAGGAAAAAAAGGTAGAATTACTATGGATGGTATTCTACCTTTTTTCGTTTTTAGCTAAAGATTTATCGATAACTAGCCGTATCACGTACTTGTATCAACAGACAAGCTTCTAATAATCTGTGATAAACAAGCATTGATACAGCATTGTCATACTCCTTGTTGGATGCAGTATTAGCCATTGTAGCTAAAACTAAATTGAAAAAAGAGTTCGTTATAGTATCTAATGCGAACTGTTCAAAAATGCTTTCGAATACTAAGTATGGATTTTTAAACTCTTGTTCACTTATGTATTTCATTTCTTGTAGGTCTTCTTCAGACACATCTGAAACAATAAGCTCTTTAGCTCTAAAATCATTGGGGTTCAAAAAAATTCGGTAGCTTGCTTTAAACAAGGATTGTAAAACGGTTAAATCAAAAATAACTTCTGATGCCTTAGTCTTATCATACATTTTATCACTAAGTAGATACCAACAATAATTTCTAATCTGTTCTTGAAAATAATCTATGTGTGCAAGATCAGTTAACCACGCTAATAGCTCATAAGGACACTCGATATCTTCTTTTGTCCATAAATGAGATTCTAAAGTAAAATCGTATGTTTTCATAATTATTGTAGTCTTTTATAAATTAACCAACAAGCATCTAGTAGCTTATATAAATAGATTGGAGGAATTTGGTAGTGCACTTCAAAAATTTGTTTTTCTTTTAAAGCATCTTGTATATAATCCGCTGATAGATAATCTAAATCTTCTACAGTAACCATTGTAAAGATATTCTTGAAGGTCATATACGGATTTAAGTATTCTTCTAATGTGAGAGAGCCTAAGTAGAAATCATCAATATCATCAGTTTTCTTGATAGTTAGATTCCGTTTTTCAAACTCTTTAGGATTTTTGAAAATAGTATAACATGCTCTAAATACAGAATGGAGAATAAAAAATCTATATACCATATCTCCAGCTGTTCCCTCATACCGTTTTTTTATTTCTAATACATAGTATGAATATTCGTTTAATGCATTCTTGTAGTCTTCTAAGCGATAGACAGAAAACATTTCTTTAATAATTCTATATGGACAGAGAATACCCTCTCTTGTCCACAAATGTGATTCTAAGGGGATTTTGATTGCTTTCATAATTCAAGTTTTTTAAGGTTTATATAAAAGTACCTTCTTACATATTGGTAAACTATTCTATATCAGGGATAAAATATGCATTTAATCAGCCTGAGTATTATCTTGATCAGTATTTAGTTCAACAATGCAAGTCATTAAATCGATGAATATGCGTATCATCCCAAATCAAATAATACTTTCTTTATAATTTTTTAGATTCATAAAAATGAACTTTTTGTAGAAGATATACTATTCGCATCACAAACTATAATATCTTTTAATTGAATAGATTACCTTAAATCAAGGTAGGAAATTGCAGTTGTTAACCTTAAATACGGTAATTATGAAATCAATCATTAACAAGCTTGAAAGCTTAAAATTATCAAGCGAACTAAAACATGAACTTGAAGAATTAATCAAAAAAAAATTAGTGGGATTTATTTTTTATTCACAGAATAACTTGCTCAATCATCCTATTATTACCCTTTGTTTTTACGATATTGATGAACTAAATTATATTCGTAAAAGCAAATGGATTACTAAAGGGATTAATCACTACCAAGTAAATATTTATTGCTTATGTATCAAAGATTTTTATCAATCTGATTCTTTTCAGAATATAATGTATTCAATATTAAATTTCCAAAAAGAAAATCTCACTTATGGTTCTTTACTTGATGCCGAACCTTTGTTTAGTTTGCATCAATCCAAACAGAAAGAAAATGATTTTGAAAAATATATTTCTAAATGGTTTGCTAAGCATTACAAAAGAAATACTAAGTTTTTAAAGTCCTTAAAAAAGGAGTTGAAAACTAATCTTATAAATGAACAATCTGCTATGCTTGGTATAAAACAAGTAATACAAGATACAAAAGAAAGAGTTCAACCTATACTATCAGGGAGTATTCAGTATAGTAATGCTTCTTTTCTAAATTTTGTGTTTACTCATTGCTATCCTGTTCAAGATGTTTTTGAAGAAGACTTTGACTTTTATGCAGAAGATATGGTTTCATTATTTAGAGAAGAGCTAAAACCAAAGAAAATTACTGAACAGACAGAACCCAAAAAACAACTAACAATAGGATATTTCCTTAACATAGCACAGTATTTTTTAGAAGCTATGTACATAGAAATACCACATCGAATACTAAGTAAGTATAGATACATAGTAAACAAACAAAAATTACTATCATTAGATAGCCCAGAACAAATAACGGAAATACAAGAGGCTCTTGAGGAAAGAGCAAGAAAGGCTTTAGAGAAATATAAAAAGGTGAAGTCATTTTATCTAATAAAAAGAAGAGCTAATGAGCAGATACTCTTAAGTTCTGAGCCGCCAACTCCCTATAAACTACATCTACTATTAATAGCAAGTGTTGAGACGTTGCACATCAATGAAGAGGGAAATATAAGACAATACGTTTCTTTTCATACTGAAGATTTAGTTGATGTAACCACAATCTTAATAAAAAAATCAAATTGGCATTTACATATACCTGTTTACCATTCTTTTTTTAAACAAAACCTCACAGAGGATAAGCTGTGGATTGGAGAGCCTCTAATAGCAGAGAATCCAGATTTAGAAACTTTTCCTATAAGCGAACTTAAACTAAAGTTTTGGTCAGAGTGTAAAGCAATGGTCAAACCAATTGTAAAAAGGCTCAGTTATCAAATAGAAGACTGTCAGAGCGATGCGGATATAATTTTCTATAAGTATGCCTTACAGCAACTTTCAATGGCTATACTCTTTGCTAAAATGGATTTTATGCCACAAGTGCATACTACAAGTTACCTATGGCGTTTAATTCAATGGTATGCTCCCGAATTAGGTCTTGTTATTGACTGCAACAAGGAAATAAAAGAAATGCTATTTGAGAATTACACATGCCTTAGAAATTATCCTAATATCAAATACCCTACGGTTAAATATACAGAAGACCAATGGAGCAAAGTTTATTATTTCATCGGTAGACTATATTCTTTTGCTAAAGAGTGTTATCAGACTAAAGATTAAGATACAATGATTTATAGGTTTATTTTTATTAATAGTTGCACAAAGTTAGGCAATGCCTAGCGGTTCGCTAGCAAGAAATTCCCCCATAAATGCTTGACGAAAGTCTTCGCTTTATTGCGTTGCTTCTTGCGCTCGCTAAGCCATTACCAATTGTGGCTCCATAATTAATTTAAAAATTTAATATTATGGAAGCTACAGTTTTAAACACAGAATGGCTTATCGCATCAGAAGTAGAATTGATTTACAAATCAAAAGTAAAGGCTTCACAGAGACCTCAGATTACATCTTCTTACAGTGCATATCAAGTTGCATTAAAGGCTTGGGATAGTAATAAGATTGAATTATTAGAACAATTTAAAGTTCTTATGCTTTCAAACAACAACAAAGTACTTGGAGTATTAGAAGTTTCCTCAGGAGGAATAACAGGAACAATAGTAGATTTAAGAATCATCTTCTCAGCTCTATTAAAAGCGAATGCAACAGCATTTTTGATTGTACACAATCATCCGTCTGGAAAACTAGTTCCAAGTGATGCTGATATACAAATCACAAGAAAGATTAAAGAAGCAAGTAAACTACTTGATATTAATCTCTTAGATCATTTAATTATAACCACAGAGAGTTACTACTCTTTTGCAGATGAAGGCACCTTATAGGTGCCTTTGTTTTTTGAAGTATTAAAGCTGTAAAAATACTTTTACAGTTTTAATGCTTTGTGTTTTTATACGCGTGATTATATAAGTAATAATTTACAACTATATAAACATATCTATGTAAGTAAATACATATGTACTCAAAAAAAATCAAAGTAACTGTAACTGTTGCTGAGTTACGACAGATAGAAAAAGAACAACGACAACGCTTACGGAAGATCTTTGAAGAGTTTAATCAAGAGATAATAAAAAATAATGAGGAGCTTTTAAAGATTCATAAGACTGTTAGTTCTGAAAGCTTGTTGTACTTGATAGGATTGATTTTTTTTTCTAATTACAACTGCTCTTTAACTTATGTGTCAACAATAATACAAATTACCAAAATAAAATCACAAAAATTAAGAATTATTTTTGTGATTTTGTCAATATTCTTAATGTATTACAAATTACCTACCATATCTTTTAACATTCTCAATACCAAATATACTAGGTAATCCAGCTCTATTTTCTCCAACTATAATTCCTATTTGAGAGATTAAGGTAATATCTGAAAATCCAATTTTATTATTATTAAGGAGTAGTCCTTCTTTTTCACTTATTATGAATTCTACTCCATTACATAGAAATCTTCCTCTTTTAATAAAAACCTTGTTTGGTGTTATAAACTCTATTTCTATCAGTATATTCCTTAACGCTTGTCTTATAGTTAATGTTCTAGCAACTAGATTAATATCCCATACATCAACTTTATACTTAAGCTCATTATTTCTTATATGTAGAATAAGCTTATTATACTCATCAAAAATCACTAAATTCAATAGAAAATGGTTATCAGCTAATATGATACCTATTATTGGTGTACTATCAATTAATAAAGGTACAATTTCTGTTCCATACCCTTTATCCTCCGCAACAAAGCTTATATTTCCAATAACTATTTCAGCTTGGTTTCCATAAAAACACAAGTTATAAGGGCTAGAAACCTTATTAATTATATTATAGGGCATGTCATTTGCATTAATAACTATTTCTTTGGGTAATAAACCTGATGTTTTTTCCCTATGATGTCTGTCACATAGTAAAGTAATTTCAGATGCAATATGTCTTTTTACTTCTGCCCATTCTAACATGTGCTCATATTCATAAATTGGAAACCCACATATAACACATCCAAAACCACATCTTTGTCTAACTTCTCTCTGAATTGGTAACGGTATATCTCTTTGATCTGACATAAAGTGTGATTGTTAAATAAAACTTTATAATTTCTCTTAAACATCTACTTTGGAAAACATATCAACTAATACACCTGAACTTTACGAAGTTGAGAGAATTGAAAATTTTGTTTTTAATTCAGTGCAACTTAGAGTAAAAGCCGAAATTTCAAATTTTAGACTAAGCCAGTATTGTGTAAAGATGATGTTAACTGTGGTAGTATTAGTCTATTCCTATTAAAAATTTCGGACCTGTAAAACTATTACCAGACAACTTACTATTAGCTATATTTAATTCTTTCTCATTACCAAATATATTCAAACCAATAGGGCGTAAGTCTAATTGATTAACTACACATTCATTGTCTCTAATTATCTTCGCTGAAATTAAATTTTGGTTTTCGGCATATATTCTAATTTCTCTTTGTGTATTATCAGTAACAATTTTTATTTGTTTATTTTCACTGTAGTTTTCTTTGACTATTTGAATAATATTATTTGCTAACTTTATTGTAAGCCATATTTTAGGAACTTGACCATTTCCTATCACTAAAGGAACAAAATTTTCAATTTTCACTAAATCTCCTCCTCCAATTAGTATATTAGAACAAACAGTTAATTTTTCTAATTTACTAATATTGTATGGATACTTTTCTATTTCTAAATCTTTATTCATAATCACTAAATATTAAAATGTGATTTAATTACTTTTATTATTTTTTTTCTTTTTGAAGGAAAAAAATAATCGCATATACCTATCAAAATTAAAAATCCTAATGATATTAGAAATGCATAAACTTCCCAATTATCAAATGCAATTTTTGGGTCAATTTTGTTACCAATAAATTTTGCAAACATATTGATAAATAATGCTAAACAAATTCCTATTAGCAAATTTTTAGCTTCGCTTAAATATGATTTACCATTAATTATTTTATCAAATTCATATTTTTCTAGTTTATAAACCTCTTGCAAAATGCTAATAGTAGGATTTGTATAAGGATCTCCATTCACATAAGTTGTATCTCGAAGATTTTGATTTTCAATATTACTCATTTATATAGCAGCTCATTTACAATTAAAGTTAAAATTCATTTTTGACGAAACAAAATAAAGTATAGTTTCTTGAGATATCATCTACATCAGGATTTAGTATACTCTAACGCTAATGTATCTAAAATAAAAGACATAAAAAAACCCAACTTTACATTTTTGGGTGTAAAATTGGGTGTTATACTTGTAATTACCTTATAATCAAGGTAAACTGCGGAGAAAGAGGGATTCGAACCCCCGGACCTGTTACAGTCAACGGTTTTCAAGACCGCCGCATTCGACCACTCTGCCATTTCTCCAGTCGAACTCTTTCGTTCTGTATTGCGAGTGCAAATATAGTACAAATCCTTCACCAAACAAGGCTTTGCTAAATTTTTTTCACACATAAAAACACCTATAGCACTTAACTTATTCACAATGATATTTTTACTCTTTAAAAAAATATTATTTATTTTTAAATATTTGAAATGAGCATTGTAGTTTTGTTGAATCTTGTAAAGATTACTAAATATTGTAATCCTTAGATATCCTTAAAATTGATACTCTACTTAAAAAATGATACAGAAACTCAAATCATCAGATTATCCTAGACTAATGCAAATATGGGAGAGCGCAGTACTTCACACTCATGATTTCTTACATGAGGAAGATTTTAACTACTATAAAGAAAATATTCCCACCTATTTTCAATATGTAGAACTACTAGGATATACAAATACAGAAGGAATATTAATAGGCTTTATGGGACTATCAGAAGATAACCTAGAGATGCTTTTTATTCATAATGATTATCGTGGAAGAGGAATTGGCAAAAAATTGTTAGACTATGCCATCAGCGAAAAAGGAATTAAAAAAGTTGATGTAAACGAACAAAATCAACAAGCCGTAGGCTTTTATTTACATAGCGGATTTAAGCAAGTAGCGCGTTCAGAAAAAGATGATCAAGGTAAGGACTACCCTATTCTACATCTAGCATTACAATCATAACATAATACGTCTATAAACAAAAAAATCTCCATAAAGGAGATAATAAAAAATGGCAAGCTACCTACATCGCACCGCTACAACCGCTTACCTTTGCTGCGTTCCCACCCTGGAGGAGTCTGCAGGAGCTGGTCGTGTAGGACTTGCCACTGCAAATATACTATCATTTTATATTTTTCCAAACTGAGAACTCTTCTTATTGTAATAATACAATAACAAAGCAACTTATACTTTTATCGTTCAATAAGTTATATCTAACTTTTTTTTATAAATATTTTAAATTAGTACGCTACTCTCTACCACTACATAACAATTATACCAAATAATAGTTTTAACCCTTATCTAAATAATAGCTGATAGACATTAATTATTAGCATAAACTAGAACTACTTTAATACTTTAAAAAACACTATAACTAAATATTAAGTAAATAGGTAATCAATTAAACTAAATGAAACTGAAAAAATATAAAAAAGAATATTTTGAAAATCACCTAACTAATTTACAAGACGTCTATAAACAAAAAAATACTCCATAAAGGAGATAATAAAAAAATAGGCAAGCTACCTACATCGCACCGCTACAACCGCTTACCTTTGCTGCGTTCCCACCCTGGAGGAGTCTGCAGGAGCTGGTCGTGTAGGACTTGCCACTGCAAATATACTACCATTTTATATTTTTCCAAGCTTTTTGAACTATTCTCATTAGATTTGTATCTTGTAATAAAATTAATACTAGTAATGAAAAAATATAACATTCTAATTCCGTTAATCTTAGGCGTTGCTTTTATAGGCTGTTCTAATAAAAAAAATTTAGAAAAAAGTGTTATTTCTATTGATACAAGTCAATTAAAACAGCTTTATCAGGGTAATGACAACTTAAATCTTCAATTAAAAACAAGTCAAGATGCGCAATTAGACTCTGTCGCTTATTTTTTAAATGATAAAAGAATTGGATCTGTAAAGAGTAATGATTTACTAACTTACAGCTTATCTAAAGAAAAACTAGGTAAAGTTTCTCTTAAAGCAATCGCTTATGCGGATAATAATACTAAAGAATTAAATATAGGAATAGAAATCGCAGCACCTAATAGACCTAAAACTTTAATGTACAATTTAGTCAATATTTATCCTCACGACCAAGAGGCTTATACTCAAGGGTTAGAGTTTCATAACGGCGAACTTTATGAAAGCACAGGTAACGGAGAAGGTGGTGGCTCTTCTTTAACTGGTGGAACTGGTAAAAAAGGAGTTTCAAGCATACGTCAGCTAGATCCTAAAACAGGAAAAATAACTAGAATACATAAATTACCTATGGAAATTTTTGGTGAAGGATGTACTATCTTAAACAATAAACTTTACCAATTAACTTACCAAAATAACGAAGCTTATCGTTATAATCTTGAAACTTTCGAAAAAGAAAAAACGTTTAAGTACTTTAAGAACATGGAAGGTTGGGGAGTTACTAACGATGGTACTTATTTATATATGACTAATGGAACGGAAAAGATTTACAAAGTAGATCCTGAAACATTTGAAGAAATTGATCATATCAATGTATATAGCCATGCAGGTCCACTTCAATATATTAATGAATTAGAATGGGTAGATGGTAAAATATACGCTAATGTATATGGCGAAAACTTTATTGTAGTTATAAATCCAAATACGGGAGCAATAGAGTCTTTAATAAATTTCCAAGATGCACTATTAAACAAGACTACTTATCACGCAGATAGAGATGTATTTAATGGTATAGCTTATAATCCTTCAAGCAAAACATTTTTTGTCACTGGGAAAAACTGGGATAAAATGTTCGAAATACAAGTAATTGAATAAATGAAACATAAAAAAACGCTGATTGATATCTCAATCATACTACGTGT